>CAVBAZ010000289.1:0-9064 GCA_963593515.1 Bacteroidaceae bacterium | reverse complement strand
CGCTCCAGACCCATGCCGGTGTCGATGTTCTTCTGCTTCAGCTCGGTATAGTTGTTGTGGCCGTCGTTGTCGAACTGACTGAACACGTTGTTCCAGACCTCGATGTAGCGGTCGCAGTCGCAGCCCACAGTGCAGCCGGGTTTGCCGCAGCCGTACTCGGGGCCGCGGTCATAGTAGATCTCGGAGCAGGGGCCGCAGGGGCCGGAGCCGTGCTCCCAGAAGTTGTCCTCCTTGCCGAAGCGGAAGATCTTCTCGGCGGGAATACCGATCTCGTCGTGCCAGATGTTCCACGCTTCGTCGTCGTCCAGATAGACGGAGGGGTACAGGCGGTCAGGCTCCAGACCCACCCACTCGGGGCTGGTCAGGAACTCCCAGGACCATGCGATGGCTTCATGCTTGAAGTAGTCGCCGAAGGAGAAGTTGCCCAGCATCTCAAAATAGGTGCCGTGGCGGGCGGTGTGGCCCACGTTGTCGATATCGCCGGTGCGGATGCACTTCTGACAGGTGCAGACGCGGTGGCAGGGGGGCTCCTCCTCGCCCTTGAACCAGGGCTTCATGGGGGTCATACCGGCATTGATCAGCAGGATGGATTTGTCGTTCTGGGGCACCAGCGAGAAGCTGGGCAGGCGCAAATGGCCTTTCGTCTCGAAGAACTTCAGGAACATTTCCCGCAGCTCGTTCAAACCGTGATAGGGATGGCTCATAGTATTTCGCTCCTTTTATGATAAATTTTATTGCGTTTTATAGGTAGTCATTGCGAGCCAGTCAGCAGACTGGCGTGGCAATCCGTTCCTTTTCACGGCAAACGCCGCGAAAATCAACTCTCGCGCCAGCTTTCCGCCAGCGCGGACAGCTCCGTCTCAAGGTTCTGGAAGAACCGGGAGATGTGCAGGCCGTCGGCCAAGGCGTGGTTAACGAACAGCGACACCGGCAGCGTGGTGCGGCCATTCACCGTGATGTACTTGCCCCAGCTGATGCGGGGATTGCTGTCGTCGGGGCTGACCATGGGGTGCTCCAGCTGGGAGTAATGCAGCCACGGCAGGCTGGATACGAAGAAGAAGGCTCTCGCGTCACCGTCCTCGGTGAGCGTGCCCCGCTCCAGCACCTCCCGCTGGCGGCGCTGGCCCAGGGCGATAAAATCGTCATAGGACAGGTCGCCCTCCACCGTGCAGTAGACGTACACGCCGTCGGGCTTCATGGCGGTGTAGGAGGGCGGACACCAGTCGAACTCCACCACCGTACCGCCCTCGAAGATGCGGCGGCGCAGCTGGGGCACGGCGTTGGCGGCCCGGGTCACTGCGTAGAGAAAGCTGAGAAAGAAAGGCCGCTGCCCCTTGCGGGCCATAAAGTCCGTAATGTCGATCTCCGCCGTGATCCCGGCGAAGGGGAAATCCATCTGCCGGAAATAGGCGAACTGTCCGCACCGGGGATCGGACGCCATGTCGATGATGTGATAGCTCATCTCTCACCTCCTGAAAAACAAAAAACGCCCCGCCCCACATAGGGGCGAAGCGACGCTTCACGGTACCACCCTAATTTGACGGCCATGCCGTCATCTCAGTCGTCCGGTAACGGGGACGGAACGTGCGGCTCGTCGCCGCAGGCTCGGAAGTGGCTGTCCTGCCTGCCGTTCCCGAAGGGCTTGCACCTGACCCCTTCTCGCTCTGGGTGGCTGCGGCGGACTCGTTTCCTCATAGCCGTATCACAATGTTGCCCTTATTTTACCACATCTTTCGTCGTTGTCAACGGTATTTTTTGCGTTTTTTCGTCGTTTTCACCATTGCCCAAAGGGGAAAGTATGTTATACTGGTGTGTAGCTTTGCGTGGGAGGAAACTTTATGCCTCTTTATAAACAGAAAAATATCGACTGGTACCGCCATTTGGCCTTTGCCTGTGTGGGCGGTTTCTTTGGAGCTTACGCCATTATGTGCCGGGGCGGCGTTATGGGCAGCGCCCAGACGATGAACCTGTTGGAGCTGGTGATCGACGCCCTGTATGGCCGTGGCTTCAACGTGTTGGAGCATTTCGGCGCGTTTGCAATCTATGTGATCGGCACGATGCTGACGGTGCTGCTGCCCTTCAAATGGGGCGTGAACATGCGGCGGCTGTCGCCTATCATCACAGCGGCCGCGGCGGTGGGGGAGTGCTTCATCCCGGCGGAGACGGAGGTGGTGCTGGCGCTGTATCCCATCTTCTTCGCCATGAGCGTTCAGTGGAGCAGCTTCCGGGGCGCACGGAATTTTTACAGCTCCACCATTTTCTCCACCAACAACACCAAGCAGGCGTCGCTGGCGCTGGCAGAGTATATGTGTACGAAGAACAGGGATCAGCTGGTGCGGATGGGCTTCTTCCTGTCCACGCTGCTGTGTTTTCACATCGGCGCAGCCATCGGCGTGGGCGCGGCCCACTTCTGGAGCATCCGGGGCGCCCTGTGGTCGCTGCCGCTGATCGTCTGGGCCTTCGTGCTGGTGACGCAAGAGGAGAAAGCGGAGGCCATTCAGGCCATCAAGGCGGAATAAACTTATCATAATACATAAAGGGAGGATATCACCATGAATCAGGCGCTGTTTTCCTACATTGCCGCCAGTCCCACGGCCTTTCAGGCGGTGGCCCATACGGCGAAGCTGCTGGAGGAGAAGAACTATCGCCCGCTGCGGGAGACGGAGGAGTGGACGCTGGAGCCGGGCGGACGGTACTATGTGACGCGCAACGGCTCGTCGCTGATCGCGTTCCGGCTGCCCAAGGGCCGGCCCGGCGGCTTTATGATGACCGCCGCTCACAGCGACAGTCCCGCCTTCAAGATCAAGGAGAATGCCGAGCTGGCAGGGGAGAGCGATACCCGTCTCAGCGTGGAGGGCTACGGCGGCATGCTGTGCGCCAGCTGGATGGATCGGCCCCTCAGCATCGCGGGCCGCGCCATGGTGCGGACAGAGAAGGGCATCGCCATGCGTCTGGTGGATCTGAAGGACATCGCGGCGGTGATCCCCAATGTGGCCATCCACATGAATCGGGAGGCCAACAGCGGCATGAAGTACAACGTTGCCGTGGACATGCAGCCCCTGTACGGCGAGAAGGGCGGCTTCCGCAGCCGCGTGGCCAAGGCGGCCGGTGTGGCGGAGGACGACCTGCTGACGCACGATCTGTTCCTCTATAACCCCCAGCCCGGTGTGGAATGGGGCAGCTATATCTCCGCGCCCCGGCTGGACGATCTGCAATGCGCCTTTGCCTCTTTGCAGGGCTTCCTGACGGCGGAGGAGAGCCAGAACGCCTGCGTATACTGCCTGTTCGACAACGAGGAGGTGGGCAGCGAGACGAAGCAGGGTGCGGCATCCACCTTCCTTGTGGAGACGCTGGAGCGCATCTGCGATGCGCTGGGCCTGACGCTGCGCACCATGGCGGCGGGCAGCTTCCTGCTGTCCTGCGACAACGCCCACGCGGTGCATCCCAACCATCCGGAGTACGCTGACAAGAACCACACGGTACGGATGAACGGCGGCGTGGTCATCAAGTACAACGCCAGCCAGCGCTACACCACCGACGCGGTGTCGGCGGCGCTGTTCCAGACGGTGTGCGAAAGGGCGGAGGTGCCCTTCCAGCGGTACGCCAACAGGGCGGATATGCCGGGCGGCTCTACGCTGGGTAGCATCGCCAACACGCAGGTGTCGCTGAACATGGTGGACATCGGCGCGGCGCAGTTGGCCATGCATTCCGCCTTCGAGACGGCGGGCGCACAGGATACGGCCTACATGGTGCGGGCGCTGCGGACGTTCTTCGGGCTGAGCTTGCAGGTTGACGCGGACGGAACGTACCGGCTGTGAATTTGAATAGGAAAAGAGACGGCGTGCGCCGTCTCTTTTTTTGTGCAAAATATTTTAAATACCCTCTTGACACATAATACTGTGTGTTGTATAGTATAACGCGAAAGGGGGCATGAACATGCTTGACCCACAGATGAAGCGGGGCTTACTGGAAGCCTGCGTGCTGTCGGCGCTGGCCAGAGGGGATTCCTATGGCTATAAGATCGTGAAGGATCTGTCCGTATGCGTGCAGGTGTCGGAATCCACGTTGTACCCCATTCTGCGGCGGCTGGAGAGCGGCGGTGCGCTGACGGTATACAGCGTGGAGCACAACAGCCGGCTGCGGAAGTTTTATCATTTGACGGAGCAGGGACAGCGGCAGCTGTCCGCCGCCGTGGAGGATTGGAAGGAATTGGAATCTATGTACGAATTTATCAGGGGAGGACTGCAACATGAGCAAGGCTGATTTCCTGCGTCTGCTGGAACGGGCGCTGGCGCAGCTGTCGGAAGAGGAGCGCCAGAAAAATCTGGAGTATTACAGCGAGCTGCTGGACGATATGATGGAGGAGGGCATGACCGAGGCGGAGGCGACCGCCAAGCTGGGCAGCCCCAACCAGATCGCCCAGAGCATCCTGCAGGAGATGCCGCTGGGCAAGCTGGTCAGCACCCGCATGAAGCCCAAAAGCGGCTGGACGCCACTGGCTATCGTGCTGGCGGTGGTGGGCAGCCCCGTGTGGGTACCGCTGCTGCTGGCGGCTGTCGCCGTTGTGCTGGCGGTGTTCGTGTCCATCTGGGCGCTGGGCTTTGCGGCGGTGGCCGTGGTGCTGGGGCTGGTGGTGGCCGTGGTGGCTACGCCTATCATTGCCATCAAGGCCGCGACGCTGACGCTGCCGGTGGGGCTTTTGCTGCTGGGCGCGGGACTGGTGCTGCTGGGCTTGTGCGTGCTGGGCGGACTGATGGCGGTGGAACTGTGCAAGCTGCTGTGGCAGCTGACGGTGTGGCTGGCCCATAAGGTCAAAGGCCTGTTCATCCGGAAGGAGGAGAATGTATGAAGAGATCTGTAAAAATCACGCTGATCGTGGCGGCGGCGCTGGTAGGACTGGGCCTGTGCCTGTCCGTAGCGGGCTTTGCCATGGGCGGACGGTTCAATGAACTGACGAACCTGCATCTTGACCCTGCTACGGGGAAGTGGGAGCAGGTAAACGAAGCGGGGAATGTAGTGAACGACTATACCGGAAGCGACTATGCCCTGCCGGAGGGGACGGACATCACGGCGCTGGACATCGACTGGATCTCCGGCGAGGTGGAGATCCTGGTGACCAGCGGCAATGCCGTTTCGCTGATGGAGCGGATGGAGCGCGGCACATCACCTGCCTATGCCATGGTGGTGTCGGAGCAGGACGGCGTGCTGAAGGTGCGGTATGTGGAGGACGAGTTCCTGACGCTGCCGAATCTGCCTGCCAAGAAGCTGGTGGTACATCTTCCCCGCGAGATGGCGGAGAACCTGGCGGAGGTGCGGCTGAACAGCGTGTCTGCCGATTTTGATGTGGATCCGCTGACGGTGCGGGAAAAGTTTGAGTTCAACAGTGTCTCCGGTGATCTGGAGACGGACTTTATCACGGCGGAGGGTGTAGACGCGGAGGTGAGCACCGTGTCCGGTAAGATCGATCTGGATGGCAGCTTCCGGCAGGTGAACGGCGAGAGCACCAGCGGTGAGCTTGACCTGAAGCTGCGCACCTGCCCTGAAAAGGTCAGCCTTGTTACCGTCAGCGGTAAGGCGGATGTGGAGCTGCCTCGCGATGCCGGATTCACGCTGAGCTACGACACGGTGTCCGGTGATCTGGAATGTGACTTCGCCGCCAAACGGAGCGGCGAGAGGCTTATCTGCGGCGACGGCGGGTGCGAGATATCCGTCAGCACCACCAGCGGCGACTTGAAGATCGAAACCATCGACTGATACGCAAAAAGAGACCTGTGCGTAAGCACAGGTCTCTTTTTATCATACGTTAGTTTTTGGCGCTCAGCTCCACGGCGTGGCGCAGGAAGCTGAGGGGCGGCACCGGCTTGGGCAGCTGCATGGTGAACACCATCTGGGGCGTTTTCGGCTCACGGAGGGGCAGGCCGTCGCAGTCGGTCATCACCGGCGCGGTGATGGTAAAGGGGCGGGTATCGGGGCCCACCACCTCCAGCTGGTCACCGGCGGCGAACTTATTCCGCAGGCTCAGGGTGGCAAGGCCGTTCGCGTCGCAGTCCGTCACCACGGCGCAGATCTGCCAGTCCCGTATGTACCGGGCATTGTCGTAATACTGTCCCGGCTGGCCGTAGAAGAAGCCGGTGGAGTAGTGCCGGTGGCTGACGTGCTCCACCTCGTCCCGCCAGACGGGGTCGATGGGACGGCCCGCCGCCACATCGTCCAGCACATGGCGGTAGGCTCCGGTGACGATGGCGGCGTAGTAGCCGGATTTGGCCCGGCCCTCGATCTTCAGACAGTCCACGCCCGCGTCCATGAGGTCGTCCAGATGGTCGATCATACACATGTCGCGGCTGTTCATGATATAGGTGCCCTTTTCATCCTCGAATACGGGGAAATACTCGCCGGGGCGCTTCTCCTCCATCAGCGCGTACTGATAGCGGCAGGGCTGGGCGCACTGGCCCCGGTTGGCGTCCCGCCCCGTCATATAGTTGCTGAGCAGGCACCGGCCGGAGTAGCTGACGCACATGGCCCCGTGGCAGAAGGTCTCGATCTCCAGCGCTTTGGGGACTTTGGCACGGATGGTGCGGATCTCGTCAAGGCTCAGCTCACGGGCCAGCACCACGCGGGTGGCCCCCAGATCGTACCATGCGGCGGCGGAAGCGTAGTTGGCGATGGACTGCTGGGTGGAGATGTGCCGCTGGCAATGGGGCGCGTATTTGCCCGCCAGCGTGAACGCGCCCAGATCGGCCACGATCAGAGCGTCCACTCCGGCGGCGTCCAGACGCTCCAAGTGGGCGGGCAGCTGCTCCACCTCGCCGCTGCGGGGCATGGTGTTGACGGTGACGTGTACCTTCACGCCGTGGCAATGGGCGTATTGTACGGCACGGGGCAGCGCCTCGTCGGTGAAATTACCGGCGAAGGAGCGCATGCCGAACGCGGTGCCCGCAAGGTACACCGCGTCGGCGCCGTAAGCTACGGCCATCTGTAATTTTTCCCAGTCCCCGGCAGGGGACAGCAATTCAGGCTTTTTCCGTTCCATCAGTCAGGCTGGTACATGTCGCTGTTGATAAAAGCGAGATGCTCGTTGTAGGTCTTGAAGAAATGGTTCACGCCATCCTTACCGGCGGCGAAGTAGTAATACTCGGTGTCATTGGGGTAGATGGCCGCCTTGATGGAGTCAAGGCCGGGGCAGCAGATGGGGCCGGCGGGAAGGCCGGGATACTTGTAGGTGTTATAGGGGCTGTCCATATCCTTGTCAAAGGCGGTCTTGTCCTTACCCTCCAGAGACAGGGCGTAGTAGATGGTGGTATCCAGCTGCAAATAGCCGTAGGTCTCCCGGTCGGTGGTGTTCAGGCGGTTATAGAGGACAGAGGCAATGTTCTTGCGCTCGGTCTCGTCGCCGATGCCCTCCTGTTCGATGATGGAGGCAATGGTGACGATATCATGCAGGGAGTAGCCGCTGGCGTTGATGTCGGCCATCATGTCGTCGTCGAACTGGCTGACAAAGTTGGTCAGCATGGTGTCGATGTCATACACGGCGGTCTTTTCCGGGTCAAAGGCCTGGGTGGTGGGGAACAGGAAGCCCTCCATGCGGTTCACCTTGCCCAGCATGTCCTCCTTCAGGAAGCTGTAACTCTGGAACTCGAAGTTGGCGCAGGCATCCTCCAGCTCCTCGCGGGTGGAGATACCGGACTCGGTCATGATGTCGATGATCTCGTTGACGGTCTTGCCCTCGGGGATGACCACCTTGATCCAGCCGTCCTCGTTGACCTTGTCGGCCTCGTAATCGTGCATGTTCAGGATCAGGCTGCGGTAATCCATGTCGCTGTTGAGCGTATAATCACCGGGGTCGATGTTCTTCTTGGCGTGGAAGAAGATGCCGCAGAACTTGAAGAAGCCGCGGTAGTTGATAAGTCCCGCGTCCTTCAGCTTCTTGGCCACGTCGCCCACGCTGTCGCCCTCATCCACGGTGATCTTGACCTCTACATAGTCCTTGTTCAGCGAGCACAGGTCGTTGAACAGCAGCCAGCCTACACCGGCCAGCAGACAGGAGCCAAGCACCACGCAGGCCAGATACAGCGCGGTACGCTGGGCGGCGCGCTTGCTTTTTTTCTTCTTTCTGGGCGCGTTTCCCGCGCTCTGACGACGCACCTCCTGCGGGTTAAAGTAGGCGGTCTCGGAATTTCTGTTTTGATCCTTAGGCATAATTTGTGATTCCTTTCTTATGTCGCGGAAATGTTACAGCAGGTCGCGGAGCTTGTCCAGCACCTCGGCATGGATATCCTCGCGGCTGCGCATGACGCCGTTTGCGGCGCAGTCGATCCGTGTCCAGCCGCAGTAGTCTGTGACAAAGGCGGCATTTTCCCGGCAGCGGCGCAGATATTCCTCGTCCTGCTCGTGTACGTCGGCGGTGGTATGGGTGTCCTGCTCCCGACGGCGCATCATCTGCTCGCTCAGCTCGGTGGGCAGATCCAGATACAGCACCCGTGTGGGGCGGGGCAGCTCCAGGAGGTCGTATTCAAAGTGGAACAGCCAGTCCAGAAAGGGCTTGCGCTGCTCCGGCGGCAGCTTGGAGGTCTGGTGCACCGCATTGGAGGTGGTATACCGGTCGGCGATCAGCAGACCGCCCTGACGGTAGTATTCCCCCCAATCCTGCTTGTAGGAGGCGTAGCGATCCACCGCGTAGAAGGTGGATGCGGCATAGGCGTTCACATCATCGGGATGGCTGCCGAACGCGCCGCCCAGATACAGGCGGATCAGCGCCGAGGATTCCTCGCTGTAACGGGGGAAGGCCAGACGGCGGAAGGGAACGCCCTGCTTCTCCAGCGCCTGACACAGAAGCTCGGTCTGCGTGGCCTTGCCGGAGCCGTCAGTTCCCTCGAATACGATCAACTTTCCCATGGTGTGCGTCTCCTTTACATGGTCATACGCATAACATTATAACACCATTGTACCCGTTTGTAAAGAAAACATGATGGGTGGGCGGAAATTCGGCGTTTGCAGATAAAACGCAAGCACGCCCTTGGCCGACTCCACATAAGAAAACACACGCCGCAAAAGGCAAATTTTGCAC
>CAVBAZ010000288.1:0-12715 GCA_963593515.1 Bacteroidaceae bacterium | reverse complement strand
TCCATGCTGATTTTGATGCCAGCCCCCCTTGCCAACGATTTTGTTACACATACCAAATCCGGAAAACTACTTGAAATCCGCCTCGTTTTCTGCTATAATTTCATTGTAAGTTTCATTGATTGCATTTTTGCAGTTATAGTTTTCAGGTTACACAGTGTCTGAGAGAACATCTTTCAGGCACTATTTTTATGCTTTCTAACGGGAAGCACAGAACCGGACGGGCACAGAGGGACCTCCCTCTGTGTTTACAATTTCATCCTGGCCGTTTGGCAACAAAGCACTCAGAGAATGTGTAAATTCATTCTTTGGGTGCTTTTTTTATATAGATCGGAGCCGTAAGGTTCCCCCAACCTTTTTTCTCGGGGAGCCTTATGGCTTGCCGTAACTATATACAAAATCCAATAAAGGAGTGATTTGACTTGAGAATACTTTCTCGAATTATTTTTGTTGCCATGCTTGCTATGGCAGTAATCATTATCCCGCTTGGGGCAGCAACCATCATTATGGCAATCGAACTCGGGCTTCTTTTTGAGGCGCTTTCCGGCATGTTGATGCTGTGCGTCTATATTGCCTTAAGCCTGTATGAAGTGCGCGAATTTATTGCAGAGACCGAATGGGAGCAGCAGGAGCTAAACGGGGCTGGAGGTGATGAGCTTGACTCTTTACCTTGAGGCGACAACCACCATACTGGATCTGTTTATCGATTATATCGAGGTCAGACTGGCATCAGGCGAAAGTGCTTCCCTAAACTGGGATGAAAGCGAAATATACCGCAATCCTGATGGCTTTGGTGCCAAATACAAAGGCGTATATTTCGGTGAAGAACCTGCAAACGGAAGACTCGACGAGCTGCGCGATATGGTTATTACAGATATCGGGTTATATTCCGATACCATTCCGGAAACCCAAATCACCATTTCGGAAATGGAATTCGTCGATAACGGGAGAAGCCTGGAGTTTTCTCCGCCTAAAATCTGTATTCAGGAGGACGGTCATGTTGATGAAAAGTGAACATAGAAAAGAACTGGTTTCCGAGATACGATCCCTGGCACAGTCGCAAGGGCTGAACACGGTGTTTACCACATTCCTGGAGATTACCGCAAACAGCCTTGCCGCCCAGACCGACCTGGAAAATGCCGAAAAGCGAGAACGGCGATATCAGGAGATCTGCAATCGTGCAGTCTCCGATTTTCTTGCCCATGCACAACAGAAAGCTTCAGCGTGAAGCAGAATAAATTCGGGGGCGGCAGAAAGTCTGCCGTCCCCGGAAAGGAGGTTGTATGGAAAAGATTCATATGTGGGATATTATCTCGCTGCTTGGGATACCGTATCCCTCGTCCGGTCAAAGCTCGTACTATGTACAGTGTCCATGCTGTGACGAGAACCCGCGGAAAAAGCATTTGAATATCAACTTGAAAAAGGAAGTCTTTCGTTGCCCGCGCTGTGGCGCTTCCGGCGGAATATTCGATTTATATGCGTTATATACCGGCATTCCGCGCGACGAAGTCCGCAAAGCGATTCTGGCACGAATGGGAGTACCTGAGAATGCTTCGCGCCCGCGGCAGAAGATTCTACCGAAAGCGGATACGGAATGCCCATTAACGGATATCGACGCACGCCATGCAACCTATAGTGCATTGCTCTCCAAACTCACGCTGGCCTCTGATCACAAGGAAAACCTACTCGGACGCGGCCTGACAGATACACATAGCCGAGCCGTTGGCATCGGTTTTATATTCACGCATGAAGCGACTGTATCACACAGAGGTGTGGTATGGTCGTTTTTTATTATACCCTTTGGAAGGAGGTGAGTCCGATGTTCTGATCGCTGTGATAATCATCGTAACGACCAACCACTTTTTTATTCACAGCATGCCATCATGGCATGTTGCGTATATCGCCGTAAAACATGCCGTGAAACGGTATGTTTTCTCCCTGCTGTGGTGGCATGCCCAAAGGAGGCATGGAAATGGACCACAGACAGGAATATCCCGAACGGGATGAGCTAAGAGCGAAATTTACTGCATGGCTTAAAGTCGTAATCCGGAATGCAAAGCTGAATTACTTGCGGAAAGTGCAAAACCATCCACAGATTGTGTCATATGACGAGATTCCGGAATCCATACTGGTTATTGATGACCCCGAGGAGCAATGGATTCGCGGGATGAAAAAGTCAACGCCATACGATTTCGAGGAAGAGCGCTTAGCAAAGGCATTTCTTGAGCTGCCTTTGAAGCGACGCAGGATAATGGAGTTGCTTTTCTTGGAGGAGCTCAGTGAGCAAGAAACCGCTAAACGTTTGAATTGCTCTACCGGCCATGTGCGTAAGCAACGAAACATAGCCTTGAAAAAGCTGCGCTCTCAGCTTATGAAGGACGGTGATGCAGATTGACAAAGGAGGAATTCAAAAAGGTCTTAACAGGTGCGGTGGCAGGAAACCACAGCGATCTCGAGGTTATACTGCAATTGTATATGCCGCTGATTGACAGCAACAGCTATCTGCACGGTCAGTTGGATGAAGACCTGAAGCAATATATACTCATGCATATTGCGATTAACATTTCAAAATTCAGCTTCTGAGCATGTTCGGTCCCGGATCACACCGGGGCCGAATTTTTTGAAAAAATTTCTGCAGGAGGCAACAAAAACGAAAATGCGATGTGTTTTTATCTGTGTAAGGCACCCCCGTGCTTACCTGTACCTTGAAAATTGAACAGCTTATCCTCTACATCCCCGAACCGGGAAGCGGCTATCCGTCTGTGTGGCGAACAGAACCAAGAGCACTGATATACGGGTGGCTCCCGTATACCGCGACGATCCGGCCGGGCACAATGGTACTCCCGTAACTCGCGGCCCGGCCACAATGAAGGCGGGGAGATGAAATTTCTGTGGACCTGTTCGCTGCAGGCGGAGGCAATGAGCATTTTGTTTTTGAATATACCAAGTAAATTATGGCAAAAATACAAGTTGTAAAGACGAACACATGGAGGTGTAATGATTTATGGAACAGTCTGAAAAGAACTTATCTGAACTGGTGGATATCAGAGATGTCGTGATAGATAAAAGCCTGCCGCTGGAAGAGCGTGTGAGGTCTTATGTTGAGCAGATCAAGGATCCGTATTGTTTTAAGGTCGGAGATGTCGTTGTCCGGGTATCATACGCAGACAAGGACAAATCCCTTACTGACAGCTTCACTTCCATGATCGCCTCAATGTAATGGTAATAATTGCTATGCGGATTTTAAGTGTAACGGCTGGATTTTCTCGGTTGTCTGTGCTATAATCAAATACGGACAAAATCAGCGATAACTCCGGCTGTTTATTCGTACTCGAATAATACAGATAGGAGTGGCGCTATGAATAAGATTATAGATCAAACATTCAAGGTTGCCATCTATCTTCGTTTATCGAAGGAGGATGACGACCTTTCGTGCTCTTCAGGAGCCAAAAGCGAAAGCAACAGTATCAGCAACCAGAGAAAGCTGATATATGATTTTATGAAATCGCATCCGGAACTCGAACTGTATGACGAGTACAAGGATGACGGAAAAAGCGGTTCCAACTTTGACCGTGCTGAATTTCAGCGAATGATGAAGGACATCGAGGCGGGAAAGGTCAATTGCGTAATCGTAAAGGATCAGTCCCGTTTCGGCAGAGACTATATTGATGTGGGAAAATACAAAGAGAAGATTTTCCCCAAACTCGGCGTTCGGTTTATCACCATAAACGAGGGCTATGATTCGCTTTCGGCAACATCTTCGGATGATCTTGCCTTTACGATCAACAGCTTCGTTTATGATTTTTATATCCGGGATATATCCACCAAGATCCGTACAAACCTTACGGCGAAGAAGCAAAACGGAGAGTACGCCGGAGCATTTGTGGCTTACGGATATGTGAAAGACAGCGATGACAAGAGTAAATTGGTTGTTGATCCGTTTGCCGCAAATGTTGTAAGAGATATATTCCGGTGGAAAATCGAAGGGCTGAGTCCGCAGAATATTGCCGTGCGTCTGAATGAACTCGGCATCCCCTCGCCTGCAGAGTATAAGCGGCTGAGCGGAAGCAAGTACAAAACGAGCTTTCAGACATCTTCAAAAGCCATATGGAGTCATGTTTCCGTAAGGCGCATTCTGAAAAATGAAATTTATCTCGGCGTGATGATCCAGGGCAAACGAACAACGCCGAATTATAAGACCAAGACAGTGGTTACAAAAGCAGAAAGTGAGTGGCTTCGCGTGGAAGGTACACATGAGACTATTATTTCTGTGCGTGATTTTGAGCTTGTTCAGGAGTTGCTGAAAGACGATACGCATTGCCGTGCGGGAGATGTAACAGTACCGGTATACGCCGGCCGCATTTATTGCGGCGACTGCGGCACTACGGCCGTCAGAAAGACGGTGTCCTACGCAGGCAAACGCTATGTATATTATGTCTGCAACGCCAATAAGCACGATAAAACGGTGTGCAGCAGGCATTCCATAAGAGAAGATGTTTTGGACCAGGTAATCTATCAGACGGTCCGGCATCAAATTGACCTGCTGCTGGATGTAGATAAGGCACTTAGACAGTTTGAGAATCTGTCATGGGAAAAGCACAAACTGAAGCAGCTTGACGCAAGCATCGAAATACAGGAAGAAGTCGTTCGGAAAAACAACACGCTGCGCCTCGGAATCTATGAGGATCTGCGGGCGGGCTTGCTGGACAGGTCCGAATATGAATCTTTGAAAAAAGAGCTTGCAGAAAGAATCGACGAAGCAACTGCTGCCATCGAGAAGTTGAACAAAGAGAAACGGGAGATCCTCGACGGTGTTTCAAAGCAGCAGTCCTGGGTTGAACAGTTCCGTCAGTATGAAAATGTGACTGAGCTCACGCGACCAATGGTTATTCATCTGATAGAACGCATCAATATTTTCGAGGACTCCAATATTGAGATCGTGTTCCGCCATCGGAATCAGATTGAAGAAATATTGCAGTTTATCTCGGAGAAAACCGCAAACAAGAAAGTATTGGCTATACCGATAAGGGAGGTGGGATAGTGGCCAGAGTATCACGGAAAAACGGCGGTTCCGAAAGTCCGCCGAAAGGTCAAAAGCAGACCGTATTTCGTACCGCACTTTATGTCCGTTTGTCTGTTGAGGACAACGGCAAGGCCGATGCGGATTCGATTGAAAATCAGGAACTGCTGCTGAGAAACTATCTTGCCGAGCGGCCGTATCTCGAACTGAAAGAGGTATATGCCGATAACGGTTACACGGGTACCGATTTTGAGCGTCCTGCATTTAATCGAATGATCGAGGATGTGCGGAAAGGGCGAATCGATTGCATCCTTGTGAAGGACTTTTCCCGCCTTGGCAGAAACTATGTAGAGACCGGAGAATATCTGGAACGCATCTTTCCTTTCCTCGGCATACGCTTTATTTCCGTCAGCGACGATTATGACAGCAGCTCCGCTAATGCCGGTGAAAAGCTAGCCGCTACTCTTAAAAATCTGATCAACGATATGTACGCAAAGGACATATCCAAAAAGATCTGTTCGACGATGAAGAATAAGAGGCTGCGCGGTGATTACATCGGAAATTATGCTCCATATGGCTATCTGAAGGATGAAAATAATCGGAGCCGATTGGTAATTGATCATGAGATTGCTCCAATCGTAGTCGAGATCTTTGAACTCCGAGCTAAAGGGATCGGCTTTGAAACTATATGCCGTATGCTCAACGAAAAAGGCTATCCCTCCCCGGGGCGGCTACGCTATGAGCGCGGCATTATAACAAATAATAATAAGAAAGGGAGTGAACTGCCCTGGAATCGCCATGTTCTGAAAGACCTGCTTGTCAATGTGGTCTATATCGGGAATCTGGCGCAAGGACGCAGCTCGCAGTGTCTGTATAAGGGCGAAAAATACCATTGGACAAAAGAGGCGGACTGGGATGTGGTTGAAGGGACACACGAGCCGATTATCAGCATGGAGTTATGGAATAAAGTGCAGGAGATCAATACAAAGGCCTCAAGCGATGTGAAAAAATCGTTCGGACGCTATGCGCATCTCCCCAAACGACCCAATCCATATGGTTCGGTTTTGAGGTGCGCCGACTGCGGGCGTGTTATGAAATATGTACGCAGCTATACACGGCCGAGAAAGGACGGCGTTGTCACAGACTACTACAATTATAAATGCCCGACAAATATCGAGCTTGGAGACACAGCGTGTTCCAAAAAGAGCATCCGTGCCGATGACCTTGATAAAATCGTGTTGAGCGTTATACGAAAGCAGATGGATCTATTCCTTGACACACAAAAAACGCTGCTCGGCTTGATCGCTTTGGAGAAAGAAAAAGCAAAGCACAGTGTGCCGGCAAATCGTGTCAAAGAACTGCAAGATAAGCTGGACCAAAAGAAAAAGCTGTTTTCCCGGTTGTATATCGACTTCAAGGACGGCATACTGACGCAGCAGGAATATTTGCTTGCCAGAGATGTCTATCAAAAGGAAATCGCCGCATATGAAAGCGAATTGCAGGAGCTTCAGGCAATCAAAACAAAAACCAAGGTGACTGAAACAGGCGCCCGAAAATGGAATCGGCTCATTTCACGCTACTATAAGGCAGAAACGGTGACCGAAGAAATGGTCGAGGCAATGGTTGATGAGATCCGAGTGAATACTGACGGCTCTTTGGATATTCGGTTTAAGTACATGCCTGAGTTTGAGGAAATGTTCAAGGAGTGCGAGCGAATCAGAAAGGAGGTTGCCTAAATGCCGAAAAAACAGATTGCCGTGTATCTCAGGCTATCGCTTGAGGACACCGGCGCGAATGATGAGAGCAATAGTATTACGGCCCAGCGCGGCATCATTGCCCAGTTCATTCAAGGGCAGCCTGAGCTTGCTTCTATGAAGACGGTCGAGTTCGTTGATGACGGATATTCCGGGACGAATTTCGACCGTCCCGGTTTTAAGCGGATGATGGCGATGGTGCGCTCCGGTGATGTTTCCTGCATCATCGTGAAAGACCTTTCCCGATTTGCGCGAAACTATATTGAAGCCGGCGATTACCTTGAGCACATCTTTCCATATCTCGGCATCCGGTTTATTGCGGTCAATAACCATTACGACAGCAATCAGTTTATCGGGACAACCGGCGGCATTGATGTTGCCTTCCGAAACTTTATGTATGAGATGTACAGCGTTGACATCTCGAAAAAGGTAAAAGCATCTCAGCACATGCTGATGAGAAGCGGCCGATATGTCAGCCATTGCCCGTATGGATACACAAAGATCAAAGGGCAAAAGCACCATATGGTGCCGGATCCCGAAACTGCGCCCATTGTGCGAGATATTTTCCTGTGGGCTATTGAGGGAAAGAAATCCACGGAAATTGCCCGTATCCTTAACGAAAAACATATTCCGACGCCGATGCAACACAAAAAGCTATCTCGGCAAGGTATGGACAACGATGCGATGTGGAGTCATCAGGCGGTGCTCCGAATCATACGGGATTATAAGTATACCGGAGCTATGGTGTCCTTCAAATGCGGAAACGAAACCATTCGGGCCAAAGTGCAAAAACGGTATGCGCCGGAGGATTATGTGATAAACGAGGGCATGCACGAACCCATCGTAACACACGATGAATACTACGCAGCGAATGATACCCTGCGGAAGGTGAAAAAGTACGATGTTGTCAGAACTGACCGCCGTGACCGTGTCTACTACTGTGGGCACTGCGGCCGCAGGCTTCGTAAGACCTTTGGCTCGGACGAATATTATTCCTGCGCTACGCCGTTATATATAAGAGATGCTCCGTGTGCAGGCATTCATTGGAGCCGGACAAATATAGAGGATGTTGTCTTCACCACATACAAACGGCAACTGCAAATCGTCAGCGAAGAATATCGCAGGACAGTAAATGAAAAGCAGCCGGATAAGCTTGCCCCTCTTCGGGCGCAGCAAAAATCCCTCCGCATTCAGCTCGGAGGGATCGGTGGAAAGGTCGCCTCGCTGTATGAGAAATTCCGTTCCAATGAAATATCCCGGAATGCTTTTCTCGAAAAGAAAGGCGCTCTTTCAGAGGATAGGGACAGACTTCAATCGGAGCTATCACGAGTCGAGGATGAAATCGAAAGCCTGCTGCAAAAGCAAGAAGAAAGCAACACGGCAATGAATGCGATCAAAAATATCGCTGCTGCAGCAGATGAGCCGGACGATAAACTCCGGGAAAGAATGTACGACGATATAGACCGCGTCATTGTTTTTGACAACGAAAATCTGAAAATTGAATGGAAGTTTGATGTTGCCTTTCAACTTTCATGACCATGTAAAAGCCGGCTTTTTGCTGGCTTTTATGCTGTTTTTGTGTTATAATAACGCAAGGGTTAATTTTGTCGAAAGTCCGGAAACCCTTGATATATAAGGGTTTTTAAAAATTTTTGGATTCTACTTGACACAAGCAGACGATCTGGGCCGCGTGGTGATCCCCAAGGAGATCCGCCGCACCATGCGCATCCGGGAAGGCGATCCGCTGGAGATCTACACCACCAAGGATGGCGAGGTCATTTTTAAGAAGTATTCCCTGCTGGGCGGGCTGGAGGACTTTGCGGCCCAGTTCTGCGATACCCTCAGCCGCAGCACCGATTTCACCGCCGCTGTCACCGACCGCGACGCCATCATTGCCGTGGCGGGCGTGGGAAAGCGGGAGCTGCTGGGCAAGACCATCTCCGAGCCGCTGGAGCGCATTATGGAGGACCGTCAGGTCTGGCTGTGGGACAGCGGCGAGGAGACGGTAGCCGCCTGCGAGGGCCTCAGCGGCTTTACCGCCGTAGTGGCCGCGCCCATCCTGTGCGAGGGTGACGTGCTGGGACTGGTGCTGTTTCTCTCCACCGACCAGCAGGCTGCCGGAGAGACGGAGTACAAGCTGGCACAGACGGTAGCGGCGTTTCTGGGGAAGAATATGGAAAACTGAACTGGCGCAAAATCTTCGATTTTGCTGCCAAATGCGGTAATGTACCCGCAAACCGGCGGGCCGTCGAGGGCGCCGGCTCCTACACGGTAAATCCAAAAGAGAACCGTATCGCATAGCGATACGGTTCTCTTTTTGCGAAAAATATTTTCTTTACCGGATACCGGCGATGAAGCAGGCGGGGTCGATGGTCAGCTGCTTTTTGGCCCATGCCAGCATCTCGTAGGTGTTCACCGCGCCGGTCACCACGCCGTTGTCCCAAGTGTCGGCGGTGTGCTCCTTCAACCATGCGTCCGGCGCGTTGGTGCGGACGTAGTAGGGATGGGCCTCGCCGCTGCCGTCCAGCGCCGTGGGTACGGCCTGCTGAGCATAGAAGTCCAAACGGCCCTCCTGAATGGACAGGCAGTCCTGCATCACGTTGGCGGCAGTGGGCATCTGGCCCGCGCCCTGCCCGTAGAAGCTCTGGCGGCCGATCTGCTCCCCCTCGTAGGTGATGAGGTTGAAGTTGGCGGGCACGGCGGCTTCCAGCGCGCTGGCATCCACCAGCGTTGGCTCGATGTAGGCGCATACGCCGCTCTCCGCCTGTGAGGCCTCCGCCAGCAGCTTGCAGGCGAAGCCCCGGCTCTGGAAGGTCTTGATGTCCCCATCGGTGACGGTGCGGATGCCGAACATGGGGATGTCCTCCTCCCGCAGCAGGGCGTCGAAGGCGATGTTGGCGGAGATCACCAGCTTGCGGCGGATGTCGTCGCCGTCAATGTCGGCGCTGGGGTCGGCCTCGGCATAGCCCAGCTCCTGCGCCTGCTTGAGAATGGCGGGGAAGGAGACGGGGGACTTGTGCATGGCATCCATGATGAAGTTGCTGGTGCCGTTCATGATGCCGCCCACACGGCAGATATTGTCCAGCTTCTTGCAGCGGGCCAGGTTCACCAGCCACGGGATGCCGCCGCCCACCGCCGCCGTGCACAGCAGCGCCTTGCCCTGCGCCTTGGCCAGATCGGTCAGCTCCTGATAGTAGGCGGCGATCAGCGCCTTGTTGGCGGTGACCACATGCTTGCCCGCCTTCAGCGCGGCGGTGACGTACTCATAGGCGGGGTGCAGGCCGCCCATAACCTCCGCCACGATGTCGACGCTTTTGTCGTAGAGGATATCCTCAAAATCATGGGTGGCGATATCCGCGATCCGGGGCTTCTCCGAACGGACGAGAACGCGGCAGACGTGGAGATCCTCCCGGCCGTGGCACCACTCGTATACGCCGCTGCCTACCACGCCGAAGCCCAGCAATGCAATATTCATAATGACCCTCCTTCGTCAGTGGATTTTGTCCTATTGTACACAACACAAAAGCATTTGTCAACGAATAAAAGCACGCGATACAGCTGTATCGCGTGCTTTTATAACGCTTATTTCAGCAGCTCCAGCAGCGCTTCCTTGGACGTTACGCCCACGGACTTTTTCAGTCCCTTGCCGTCCCGGAAGGAGATGACCGTGGGGATGCTGCTGACCTGAAAGGCCATGGCCAGCTGGGGATTTTCGTCCACGTCCACCTTGACCACCTTCACCTGCTGGGAGAGCTCCTCTAGCACAGGCGCCAGCATCTGGCAGGGGCCGCACCAGGTAGCCCAGAAGTCCACCAGCACCGGCTCGGTGCTGTCCAGCACCAGCTCCTTGAAATTATCCTCGTTTGCATGAAACAGAGCCATTGCAATGCTCCTTTCTGTTGTTAAAGATGGGGTTATTATGCCCCGAAAAAGCCCATGGGAAAACGATTGTAGGGGCCGATGCCTACATCGGCCCGCACGATTTCCGATGGCTCTTTCGGCGAACGGCGGGGCGATGTGGGCATCGCCCCCTACGAGATTACAGTCAGACTTTGCGCCAGAATTTTAAAACTCCGCGTTGCCCACGGTGCGGGGATGCAGCTCCACGTCGCGGATGTTGCTGACACCCGTCAGATACATCACCATGCGCTCGAAGCCCAGACCGAAGCCCGCGTGGCGGCAGGAGCCGTAGCGGCGCAGGTCGCAGTACCACCAGTAGTCCTCCGGGTTCATACCCAGCTCCTTGATGCGGCTCTCCAGAATGTCCAGACGCTCCTCGCGCTGGCTGCCGCCGATGATCTCGCCAATGCCGGGGACAAGGCAGTCCGCCGCGGCCACGGTCTTGCCGTCGTCGTTCAGGCGCATATAGAAGGCCTTGATCTCCTTGGGATAGTCGGTGACGAACACGGGCTTCTTGAACACCTGCTCGGTGAGGTAGCGCTCATGCTCGGTCTGGAGATCGGTGCCCCAATCTACCTTATAGTCGAACTTGTCGTTGTGCTGCTTGAGAATTTCCACCGCGTCAGTGTAGCTGATGCGGCCGAAATCAGAGGAGGCCACATGCTCCAAACGCTCCTTCAGCCCCTTGTCCACAAAGCTGTTGAAGAAGTCGATCTCCTGGGGGCAGCGCTCCAGCACACGGCGGATGATATACTTGATCATGGCCTCGGCCACGTCCATATCGCCTGCCAGATCGCAGAAGGCCATCTCCGGCTCGATCATCCAGAACTCTGCTGCGTGGCGCTGGGTGTTGGAGTTCTCGGCCCGGAAGGTGGGGCCGAAGGTGTACACATCGCCAAAGGCCATGGCGAAGTTCTCGGCGTTCAGCTGGCCGGACACGGTCAGGCTGGTCTTTTTGCCGAAAAAGTCCTGGGTATAGTCCACCTGACCATCCTCGGTCTTGGGAACATTGTTCAGATCCAGCGTGGTCACCTGGAACATCTCGCCTGCGCCCTCGCAGTCAGAGCCGGTGATGATGGGGGTCTGGACGTACACAAAGCCGTTGCTCTGGAAGAACTCATGCACCGCCATGGCCGCCACGGAGCGGACGCGGAAGGTGGCGGAGAACAGGTTGGTGCGGGGACGCAGATGCTGGATGGTGCGCAGGAACTCCACGCTGTGGCGCTTTTTCTGCAGGGGATAGTCGGGGGTGGACTTGCCCTCCACCTCGATGGCGTGGGCTTTGACCTCCAGCGGCTGCTTGGCATCGGGGGTCAGCACCACGGTGCCGTGAACGATCAGCGCCGCGCCCACGTTCTGGGCGGCAATCTCCTTTAGTTGGCCAGTTCCTCGGCGGACATGACCACCTGCAGATTCTTGAAGCAGGAGCCGTCGTTCAGTTCGATAAAGCCGAAGGTCTTCATGTCGCGGATGGTGCGGGCCCAGCCGCAGACGGTGATCTCCTTGCCGCCCAGTGTGTCGCTGTCGGCAAAAATTGCTGCGATTTTCATACGTTCCATATCATTTTCACCTTTTCCTGTGAGATTTTGCATTACCGGTTATTATATACCAGTTTCCGGGTATTTACAAGGCTGATTTTTCCCCTTGACAAACGAAATCAACTGCGCTATATTAAGCTTATGATTAGAAATTAAGTTTTGCTTATCGAGGTGAGCGCATGACGAAACGGGAACGCCAGATATTGGAGTGGATCCGGGAGGACCCGGCCATCTCCCAGCAGGAGCTGGCGGATAAGGCAGGCATCACCCGCTCCAGCGCGGCGGTGCATATTTCCAATCTGATGAAAAAGGGCTATATCACCGGACGGGGCTACCTGCTGCGCACCGCGCCCTACATCGTGGTGATCGGCGGCGTGAACATGGACATCGGTGCGGTGTCCCGCAGTCCGCTGGTGGAGCGGGACTCCAACCCCGGCAAGGTGACCACGTCACTTGGCGGCGTGGGCCGCAACATCGCCCACAACCTGTGTCTGTTAGGCGAGCAG
>CAVBAZ010000287.1:0-8858 GCA_963593515.1 Bacteroidaceae bacterium | reverse complement strand
ACATACCACAGCGCGGCACAGACCAGACACGCCAGCCACACAAGCAAAGCCGTCATGGTCACTTCTCCTGCACCTGGGGCATTTTCACGGTCTTCACGATCTCCGCCGTCACGTCGGCGGCGGTCAGGCGGTGCAGACGGGCCTTGGCGCTGAGCACCAGACGGTGGCAGCACACGTCGTCGAATACGGCGGCCACGTCCTCCGGGATCACATAGTCACGGCCACGGACAAAGGCGCAGGACTTCGCCATACGGCACAAAGCCAGCGCGCCGCGGGGACTGACGCCCAGCTCGATAAACTCATTTTCACGGGTAGCCGTTACCAGCTCCACCACATAGGCGTACACCGGGTCGGAGATATGTACCTGCCGGGCGTCGTTCATCAGCCCCAGCAGCTGCTCCCGGCTCACCGCCGCCGTCAGCTTGTCCAGCGGGTTCTCGTGGTGGCGCTCCTTCAGGATGTCGATCTGGCTCTTAGCGTCGGGGTAGCCCATGGAGGTGCGGATCAGGAAGCGATCCAGCTGGGCGGCCGGGAGAAGCTGCGTACCGGCGGAGCCCACCGGGTTCTGGGTAGCCAGCACCACAAACGGCTCCGGCAGGGGGTAGGTCTGGCCGTCCACGGTGACGTGGTACTCCTCCATGGCCTCCAGCAGCGCCGACTGGGTCTTGCTGGAGGTGCGGTTGATCTCGTCGGCCAGCAGCAGATTGGTCATCACCGCGCCGGGCTTATAGTCGAAGCTCCCGGTGTCGCGGTTATATACGGAAAAGCCCAGAATGTCCGAGGGCATGGTATCGGAGGTGAACTGCACGCGGCGGGTGTCCAGGCCCAGCGTGCGGGCAAAGCTCAGGGCCAGCGTGGTCTTGCCCACGCCGGGCACGTCCTCCAGCAGCACGTGGCCGCCGGAGAGGATCGCCATCAGCACCTTTTCCACCACCGCTTCCTTACCGGCGATGACGCTGTTGATGGACTTCAATATGGTAGTCGTGATCTCATTCATGCTTTTCTCTCTCTTTTCTTTTTCAATACCAGTATCAGCACCAGTGCCGCCGCAATAACAGCGGCGAGCAATACAACGGCCAGAACAGGGAAGGAGCCTTCGCTCTCCGCAGGTGTCTCCACCGGAACGGTATCGCCCGCGCCGTCCAGCTGGACGGGATGGGCATTGGTCATGTCAAAGAACCGGCCCTCGCCCTGCTGCCGCAGCTCCATGGCGGCTAACGCCTGCATGGCCTGCTCGCTGGCCATGGCGTCGGACTGGC
The DNA here is from genome assembly GCA_963593515.1 of Bacteroidaceae bacterium. Classification (GTDB taxonomy): domain Bacteria; phylum Bacillota; class Clostridia; order Oscillospirales; family Oscillospiraceae; genus Vescimonas. Next base: position 7,599 of record CAVBAZ010000287.1, on the reverse strand, counting down.
CGTCCGGCTCATGGGCAAAGCTGCCGTCCGGCAGCCGGAAGTCCATCAGCGCCACTACCACGCTGCACTGGTTCTTCTGAAAGCGTGCATCCTCTACCGGGTCGATATCCAGCGCCGTCAGCGCCAGGATCACCTGCGCGCAGCTTTCGCTGCTCTGAGCGCCCCAGCTCTCGAAGCCGCCGGAGGGCAGCTGCACCGCCGACAGGGCGGAGAGCGCCGCGTCGATGACCTCCGGGTACTGCGCCTGATAGGGAGCCAGCGCCTGCAGGGCCATGGCAGTGATATCCACGTCCATATCGCTGCCGCCGAGGGCAAAGCCGCCCTCCGGCAGTTGGGCGGAGACGATGGCGTCGATCATATCCTGACGGCTATATCGGGCGTCGGCGGGAATGTCCGCGTTTATCGCGTCCACAGTCAGCAGGGCGAAGATCCAGCCGTTGAGGCCCTGTCCGCCCAGACCGTTTTCGCCCTGCCAGTGATAGGTGCCGTCGGCCACCAGATCGATGGCCGTGCCGTCGGACTTCGTACCGAAGGCGGTGGGGTCGCCACCCAGCGCCGCCACCGTCAGGGCGATGCGGTGGTACTCCGTGGCCTTCACGGTGTGAAGGCCGCCTTCCTCCTGATATTTCTTCTCCACATAGGCTTGCAGCCGGGAGAGATAGCCCGCGTAGTCGTCGGCGATACCGGCGCGGGCCATGGCAAGCGCCGTCCAGTCGGACACCGAGCTTCCGGCGGGGAAGTTTTCCTCCGTCAGCAGCGGTTGGTTGGCATCTATGCCCCGTTCTGCCTGCTGGGCGGCGGCGACATCGGCGGCCAAGTCGCCCCATGAGGGCGTCTCGGCAAAGGCGGCGACGCACAGCGTCAGCGCCAGCAGCAGCGCGGCGGCGCAGGATACGATATTACGCAGCGTTTTCATTCTGTGTCTCCTCTCCACCGGGGGTGGGTTCGGGATCGGGGGGATCAGGGGTGGGTTCCGGCTCCGGATCGGGCTTTATCGCGGGATCCAGCTGCCCGCAGACGGTGCAGGCGCCGTTTTCGTAGTGATGCCCCTCCGCAGGGATGGTCTCGGTGCGGCTCTCGCCGCAGATGGAGCAGGTATAGGTCTTTTCACCCGGCTCGGTGCAGGTGGCGGGACGGGTGATCTCCTCCGTCTCATTGTGGGTATGCTCCGGGTCCACCGCGCCGCAGATGGCGCATACGCCGTCCTTATAGGTGTGGTTGGGGATATAGCTGCCATCGACCCATGTGCCGCAGTATTTGGGCAGCTTAGTACCGCCGGTACTGCCGCCGGTGCTGCCGCCGATGTCCTTGCCGTAGGCCAGCGTAAAGCGCAGCGTCAGGGTGTCGCCGTCGCTGAGATAGTATCCCGACAAGCCTCTGCCCGGATAGTAGGATCCGTTGACACTGTACATCCAGCCGGAACCCATCGTATAGTCAAATTCGCCCACGCTGTTCTTTCCGTCGTTAGCGTTAGGCAGCTTTATGGTCAGGCCGTCCAGCTCCAGCAGGCGGCGCAGCTCCTCCGGGATCTCCGCTCCCTTGAAGGAGCGGGCGCGGGTGATGCGGGTCAGATAAAAGCCATCGTCCAGCGTGCCGCTGAAGGACACGTCGTAGCCCAGATATTCCAAAGCCGCCACCACCGCGTAGGAGGCCGGAACATCCTGGAAAATATCCTGACTGACCGGCACATCCACCAGACCGAGACCCAGTACCGTCAGATCCAGCCGGATCGTGGCCGTGCCGATCTTTTCGCCGGTATCGCGCACCTTATAGATGATCTTATAGGACTTAAAGGCGGAATTGCCCTTATCGTCCCATGCCGTGATGGTCACGGTGTGCTCGGTCTCGTCACCGGCGATGCCGGTATCCAGAAACAGGTTGTATTCCAGTCCGTTGACCGCGTCGCCGGTGCTGTGCTTCACCACCTTGCCGTCCATCATGACGGTCACATGGTTCTGGTTGATGGGCTTTTCATCACCGTCGGTGGCCCATACGGTAAAGGTCAGATTGCGGTTGGTCAGGGTGACCACATCGCCGCCCAGATTGGTGCGGATCTTGGGCGGATTCAGGCCCTTCTCCGGTTCATCCTCATTGGCCAGAGCGGCCCGGTAGTTGATGATGTAGGTGACTTGACCGATGGTCTCCGCGCCCCGCTTGAGCAAAAGCGTGATCTTGTTGCGGCCCAGCGCCAGCTTGGTGGTATAATCCTCGCCGGAGGCCGTGATCCACCTGCCGCCGGTCTCGCTGTTTTCGATGCGCACCCGGAGATAGGTGTTCTCCTCGCCGTTGATGACCTTGGCCATGAAGGAGAACACGCCGTCCTTCAGCTCCTCCTGGGTGATGGTCTGGTCGCGGAGCGTGGTGACGATCTGAGGCTCGGCCTTCTGATCGTCCTTTTTGTCCTCATCAGCCGGGCCGTCGCCGGAGGTATCGTCGTCGCGCTTGTCCTGATCCGGCTGCGGATCCTCTCCGGGGTCCGGCTCGTCCACGGTGATCTGGTCAGGCTTTGGAACCTCCTGGGGCGGCGCGTCCTCCTGCGTCATCGTGTCGTCCTGCTGGGCAGGGCCGTCGCCCGATCCGTCACCGGCCGCGCCGTCCTGCGTCTGGGACTGCTGGTCGTAGCGCAGGCCAATCTGGTCGATGTTCAGGCCGGGATACTCCTGCGCCTTGGGTGCGTCAGGCTGCGCACGGTCGGCGGACAGGGCCGCCCAGCTGCCCGCCGCCAGCACCAGCGCCAGCACCAGACACACCGCGCCGGAAACCAGCGCCTTTCTATATTGCTGCATGAATCGTTTCATCGTTTCTTTTTCTCCTCAGTGGGAACGCCCTTCCCACGGCGTAGGCCGCGGCGGCTGACAAGATTGGAAAAGCGCCGGACATCCGCGGATGCCGGCGCTTTTTTTACACAGCAAAAAGCTGACCTTCCCACGTCTGTGGGAAAATCAGCGTGCTTCTGTGCTCGTCCTGCATACGGAGAGTGCGCCCGCTGCAATGGCCCTGGACGATGCAATTCTCCTGACTCGCGCCACGGAGCGATACCGCTCCCCGTCCGTATCTTACCTTCTCACAGAAGCAGGTTCTGCAATGGCGGAGTTTCCTCCCGGCGGCAAATGCCGCTTCAGATACGTTCTTGCGCTCACAGTGCCGGTCGCGCGGGGTTTGTCCCCTTTTCTTTTGCACCGCTGCCTGACCCCGAAAGGGGTTTGCGGCAAGCGGCTACACCGGATCAACAGGCCATATTCATATTCCATTTTATTATAGGGATTCAAGGCAATAAAGTCAACCCCCGCAGCCGCTTATTTCCACGAGAAACGACACCCTCATACCGTTTCAGACAAAAGAGACTGTCCCGCCGGATGACGGAACAGTCTCCTTGTTCATTTTCGCACTCAATCCTTCAGGATCACCAGATCCTTTTCGTCCACATGCCGCAGGTTCTTCTTGCTGACGATCTCGTACATGCAGGGCACCACGAACAGCGTCATCAGCGTGGCGTACAGCAGTCCGCCGATGCACACCAGCGCCACCGGCTGGATCAGGGACGTACCGGCGTTTTTCTCCAGCGCCGTGACGATCAGGCCCAGAATGGTGGTCAGGGAGGTCATGAGGATGGGTCGCAGACGGGTGACGCCCGCGTCAATGATGGCCTCCCTCCGCTCCATGCCCGCAAGGCGCTGCTGGTTGATGTAGTCCACCAGCACGATGCCGTTGTTGACGATGATGCCCACCAGCATCACGAAGCCGATCAGGGAGATGACGCTCAGGCCCGTGCCGCTGAGCAGCAGGGCGAGGAAGCCGCCGGTAAAGGCCAGCGGGATGGTGAACATGACAATGAACGGCTCACGCAGGGACTGGAACTGGGCCACCATGACGAAGTACACCAGCACGATGCCCAGCATCAGCATCAGCAGCAGCTGACCCATGGCGTCCATGATCTGCTCATTCTCGCCGTTGAACTCAATGGTGACACCCGCGGGCAGCTCCATGGCTTCCACGGCCTTCGTCACCTCGGCGGACACCAGCGTGACGTTGCTGTCATCAGCGATACCGGCGGTGACAGTAACGCAGCGGCGCTGCTGGTCACGGCTGATGGTGTTCAGGCTGACGGTCTTTTCCACCGTGGCCACGTCCTTCAAAAGGAAGCTGTTATCGGTGTCGGTCTCCTCGCCGGACAGGGACGACAGGGAGGAGGAAGCGGAGGACGACGAGCCGGAGGACGTGCTGCCGCTCATGGCGGCGGACATGGAGCTGTCCGGGTCGATCTTCAGCTCCGGCAGGGTCTCCACGGTCATTTTGCTGCTCTCGTCCTGCTGGATGATCAGCTGCATGGAGCTGTCGTCCAGCACCATATCGGTACCGGTGGAGGTGGTATTCAGGGCAGCGGCGATCTGCATATAGATCTGAGCCACGGTCATGCCGTGCTCCATGGCCTTGGTGCGGTCCACGGTCACATGCAGGGCCTGCGCCGCGTCCTCCAGACCGTCGGACACGTCCACGGTGCCGTCCACCTGCGCCATCCGGGCGGCGATGGACTTGGCGGCGGACTGCAGCGTCTCCATATCCTCGCAGTAGACCTGCAGAGACACACCGTTGCCGGTGACGTAGCTCATCATACTGGACATGATGTTCACCGCCGTCACCTTGCAGTCCATGTCGGCGCACAGGGCCTCGATCTCCTTACCGGCCTCGTTGCCGGAATAGCTGTCAGGCATGGTGATGTATATGGTGGCGTCATACTCGCCGCCGGCGGTGGACATCATGGTCAGGGCGGTATCCGTCTGGATCATGGCGCCCACGGCGTCCACGCCCTCCACCGTCATGCAGCGGCGGGCCACCTCGTCGGTATAGGCCACGGCCTCCTCGCGGGTGCAGCCCTCCGGCATGGACACGGTGACGTTGACGGTGTTCATATCGAACTCCGGCATAAAGCTGAAGCCCCGGCTGACAGTAGCGATGCCGGTAAGGATCAGCAGCGCCAGAGAACCGGCCAGCACCGCCGCCTTGTGATCCAGCGACCAGCGGATGGCCCTTTTATAAGCGGGATAGATCTTATCCAGCAGGCCGGGCTTCTGCTCCAGTGGCCTTTGCAGCAGGCCGCTGGCCATGGCGGGCACCATCGTCAGCGCCACCAGCAGGCTTGCCAGCAGGGAGTAGGTCATGGTCAGGGCCAGATCGGTGAACAGCTCGCGGGTCAGGCCCTCCACGAATACGATGGGCGCGAACACGCACACGGTGGTCAGGGTGCTGGCTACGATGGCGCCCAGCACCTGCTGCGCGCCGGACACGGCGGCCTGCACCACCGTGGCGCCCTTGGCCCGGAGCCGGTAGATATTCTCGATGACCACCACGGAGTTATCCACCAGCATACCCACCGCCACCAGCAGACCACTGAGGGAGATCATGTTGATGGTAACGCCGGTGAAGTACATGAGCACCACGGCGAAGATCACGCTGGCGGGAATGGAGATCAGGGTGATCAGGGTAGGCCGCCAGTCCCGCAGGAACAGGAACAGCACCACCACGGAGAACAGCGCGCCCCACAGCAGGGATGACACGATGGTGTCCACGATCAGGTGGATATAGTCGCCCTGATCCATCAGGGGCTTGAAGTGGATGCCCTCATACTCCGTGGTCAGCTCATCCAGCCGGGCCACGATGTTGTCGGACACCTCCGCCGTGGCGTAGTTGGATTGCTTGCTGAAGGAGGCGATGATGCCGTTGTTGCCGTCCAGCTTGGCATAGATCTCGTCAGAGTTATCGGTATAGAACACGGTAGCCACGTCGCTGAGGCGGATGGGCTCCATGCCGTCGATGCCCAGATCGAACAGCACCATATCCTCCAACTCCTGGGTGGTGGTGATCTCGTTGCCCACGGACACCATGTAGCTGATGCCGTCATTGTCGTCGATGTACCCGGCGGGCATGGAGAAGTCCTGCGCCGTCAGCAGCTGCTGGATCATGGCGACGGACAGCATGCCGTTCAGATCCAGCTGCTCCAGCACCTGCTTGCGGGTCTGGGCCAGCTGCGTTTCGCCCTCCTCGATCTGCTGCATGGCAAGCTTCAGCTGCACGTTGCCCTCGGTCATCAGCAGCACGCCGTCCAGCATGGACTCCACACCGCCGGAGATCTGGTTGCCCAGCGAGTCGAACCGGTTGGGGTCGTTCAGGAAATTCTCGATATCCTGAATGGTCTTTTCCATCTCGTCCACGCCCTGACGCAGCTGATCCTCCGTCCGCTGGGCCACCAGCTGGGCCAGCCGCTGGTTATTCTCCGTCAGCCGTTGGGCCAGCTCCAGATTGGCGGCGGTCAGCGTCTCGTTCTCCGCCGTGGCGGCGGCCTTGGCCTCCTCGTCGGCGTCGGGGTCGGCGATGATGGCCAGATTGGCCTGTATCTTCTCGTTATTGGCGGTCATGGCCGCCTCGTCGTCGGCGATGGTCTGGCGCAGCTGCTTTTCCTCCTCCGACATGTTGGGGGTAGTGTTCATGGCGTTTTTCAGGGCCTCCAGCGCCTGATTCAGCGCGCCGGTCACGCCGTCGCCAATGCCGTCGGCCGCCTGCTTGATGCCCGCGTCCAGCGCCGCCTGCGCGTCGGTGACCTGTTTTTTGGCACTGCTGAGCTGGCCCGCCGCCTTATCCAGCAGCTTTCCCGCGTTCTGGCGGATGGTCTCCGTCAGGGCGGCCATCTTCTCCGCGTCCAGCACCACATGCATCTCACGATCCACCGTACCGGCGATATCCACGCTGGCCACGCCGGTAATGCCCGTCAGCTTGGCGGACAGCTCCTCGTCCACGAAGTCGCTCAGCTCACCCACGTCCATGGTATCGCTGCTGATGGCGGCCACCATAACGGGGATCATGGAGGGATTCACCTTCAATATGTAGGGAGAGGACACCGTATCGCTCCACTGACCCTCCAGCGCGGAGATCTGCTGCTGGATATCGATGCCCAGCGAGTCCATATTGGCGCCGTTTTCAAACTCCAGCACCACCATGGATACGCTGTTCTGGCTGGTGGAGGTGATGTTTTTCAGCTGATCCAGCGTCGCCAGCGACTTCTCCAGCGGCTTGGTGATCTCCTCCTCTATGCTCTCCGGGCTTGCGCCGGGGTCGCTGGTGACCACGATCACATAGGGATAGTCCATGTTGGGCATCAGGTCGGGGGTCATTTTCAGATAGGCCACCACGCCCAATACCAGAATGGCCAGCGCCACCACATAGACGGTCAACGGTTTTTTCACACTAAAGCCGGGCACGTTCTTCTTCCTCTCTTCTGCGCCGCAAGGCGCGCCATATGTACGGAAACGGCGCATACGCCGCGTTTTGACGCTTTAGTCTACCACCTCTTGTTTTTCAAATCAATCGGAAAACGGAAAAATTCACGGTTCCGTTACAAATATTAAGGCCGCATAGGGAAAATACGGGGCATTTGCGGCGAAATAGTTCGAGGGTCGTACTATTTCAAGAGAAAAGCGAAGAGAGAAAAGTGAAAAGAAGCGGTTGCCGCCTGCGGCGGCATGATGAAATAGATCCAGCGCTGCTTACATGCAAAAGCCACGGCAGGGAAGCCCCGCCGTGGCTTCATCTTATACGTCTTATACA
>CAVBAZ010000286.1:0-2479 GCA_963593515.1 Bacteroidaceae bacterium | reverse complement strand
ATTTACAAAGTACACGCCCTCGCTTTTGTGAATCTCTCCACAACCGCGGAACAGTCATTACTATATCACATATCTGTCATCTTGTCAACTACTTTTTTCATCTTTTTCGATGTTTTTCGTCGGCTCGATCTCGACCGGATAGCCGCCCGTCTCGCGGACAGCTAGATTAGATTACCACATACTCCCTCCCTTGTCAACGCTTTTTTACAAATTTTATCAAAAAACTTTACATCAGCCATAAGCGCAACAAAAAGCGGGCCAGAAGGCCCGCTTTTCAGAAGTACCGGTTCTTACTGTGCCATCTTCTCAACGGCCAGCTTATAGGTGCTTCCATCGGTAATCGCCGTCATGTCCACACCGGTCTGGGCATACTCGCCGTCGATATAGAAGGACCAATAGGTCTGATCCTTGTCATAATCAGCGGTAATGCCGTTGACGGTCTTGACATACAGTCCGTACTCACTGTCCTCGCCCTGCACAATGTTCAGCTTCAGCAAAGCCGCGCCCACGGTCTCCTCATCGGTGTTGATGGTGGCGGTGATGGTCTTGCCGTCAGCATCGGTGATCTCCAGCGTAAAGCTGTGTGCACCCTCGCCCAGCGTAGCGCCATCGGTGACCACAGGAGTCTCCGTGCCATCCTTGCCGGGATCCTGAGCGGGACTACTGCCGCAGGCCATCAGGCTCAGTGCCATGACCAGCGCCAAAATGATCGCTAAAAACTTCTTCATGATATGATCCTCCTAATTATTTATCTAGCAGCCCGATCAGCAGACTGCCTTTGCGCACCGATACCGTGATCGGATTGCCCATGAAATGATTGCTGACACCCAGCGGGAACTCCGCCGTCAGCACCGCATCGTCCAGAGGGTACTGTGCCCCGGTAATGGACACACCCTCCGCGTCGGAGCCCATGCAGAACACCGACATAATACCCTGCTTCCGCGCAGAAAATACAATACTTTCATTCCGTATGACCGTGTACCGCTCCTTGTCGCCGTACAGCCAGCCATGTGCGCCGTGGCAGGTCAGGTACAGCAGCGACTGCATATTGGCCAACGTGTGATCGCTGCGTGCGCCGCCCATGCCGCCGTAGAGATGGAACTCCCGTTGGCCGTGAGCCAAGCCGTCCTTGATGGCCAGCATCATGTCGCTGTCATCCTTCTCCACCGGCACGCGGTGGATGTGGGCAAAGTCCGGCACTACCGCCAAGGAATCGAAATCCCCCAGCAACAGATCCGGCACGATGCCCTCCTGCTTGCAGTATTGCCAGCCGCCATCGGCGGCGATGATATAGTCACCCGGCTGCGGGCGGTACTCCAAACCGTAATAGCTGCCCGCGCCAAAAATAATGCATGCCATCGTGTTTTTCCCCCTATTGCCGCTTCTTCCGCCGCTTCCACATGACGGTGAACCGCCGCAGCAGGATGTCGTAGATCACAAACACCACCAGGCCAAGTGCCACCGTCAGCCACAGCAGCCAGGGTGCCGTTTCGGCAAATTCCTCCACCACAGCCTCAAGACAGAATACATATAGCAAGAGTGCGTACATGATGCCGGTGGCCACCGCTGCCACCGCCAGCTTGGCCAGCCAGCGCAGCACCGGCTGCCGAATAGTCTCCAGCTTCGGTTGGATCAACGGGTAATAGCCGAGGAACAGATACAGGGCAGCCGCCTCCTTATCAGGACTCAGCAGCAGTGCCAAGACCGCAACCGCCGCCCAGCAGCACCATGCGTAGCTGGGACGGCACTCCTCCCGCACCATCAGCAGCGCGCCGGAGGCCAACATGGGACAGGCATACACCGCAAAGGGCACAATGCCGCCCAGACACAGCAGCACCACGCTCAGCGCCGCCAGCATGCTGCATAGCGCCAGTTCCTTCGTTGCCTTTCTCATGGATATCTACACCCTCTTTTCTTGGTTGATGCCTATGATATCACAAGGCGCAAAAAAATGCAAATGGTACGGTTTGCAAAACATTTCCGAAAAATGTAAAAAAAGTGTTGACAAATTCAGAGAAATGCGTATAATAGTTTTTGTTCGTCAGAACATAGCGGGATTGTGTAATGGTAGCACAGCGGACTCTGACTCCGTATGTGAGGGTTCGAATCCTTCTCCCGCTGCCAGAAAGCCTTCGGTGAAACCACCGAAGGCTTTTTCTCAACACTGCAATCGCATATGTAACGATGGACGTGAGGCTACCGTGCAATGTTTGGGAGTGCCGTGACGGTATCCGGGACGGAGCAAGGCGAAGCGCCGCAAAGCCTTGCGGCACCTGCGTTTGCGGGCTTTCCCCCGATAGCCGAAGGCGGCACAAAAGCGGCTTTGACCACATAAATGACTACAGACAGAAAAATCTTTGATTTTCCCTTGTCATGATGGTATGACGAAAAATCGAATATCCGGGTGTAGCTCAATTGGTAGGGCGCGACATTTGGGATGTCGAGGTTGGGTGTTCAAGTCACCTCACTCGGACCAAAA
>CAVBAZ010000285.1:0-4244 GCA_963593515.1 Bacteroidaceae bacterium | reverse complement strand
CTGCTGATACCTGAAATATTAACTTTGAAACTTATTATACGAGGAGTGATATCATGAAGCTTGCCAACGCACTGGCCCAACGGGCCGACCTCCAGCGCCGCATGGCCCAGCTGGGCTCCCGGCTGATGAACAACGCCAAGGTGCAGGAGGGCGAGCAGCCCGCCGAAGAACCGAAGGAGCTGCTTGCCGAGCTGGAGAGCCTGAGTTCCCAATTGGAGGAGCTGATCTGCCGCATCAACCTGACCAACACCGCCGCCCGCAGCGAAACGGGCGAGAGCCTGACGGCCCTGCTGGCCCGGCGGGACTGCCTGAAAATGAAGTTGGGCCTCTACCGGGAGTTTTTGCAGAACGCCAGCGACGTGGTGCCCCGGGGCCTGCGTACCGAGATCAGGATCGTCAGCACCGTGAAGGTGTCCCAGATGCAGAAGCAGGTGGACGATATGTCCCGCGACCTGCGGCTGCTGGAGGAGACCATCCAGTCCCTGAACTGGACCACAGAGCTGCAATAAGTACAGTACCATCGATCAACAAGGGCAAACGCCCTTGTTGATCGATGGTACGGAGCCGGGAAAAGGCGGACGCTATCTCTGAGGCTGAGAATGAGCCCTCGCAGTATGGATGGAGCGGGCGCAGCTCCGGGGTTCGATTCCCCACTGTATGACGCACGCGCCGCATACCGCACACGCGCATCAGAACAATGCATCGTTACTACCATGGCGTCGATTTCCCCGGTAGGGTGGGACAGGGGACAATATCTATGTATAAAAACAGTCCGTGGAGCAGCGCTCCACGGGCTGTTTTTATGCGTTTTCCTGCCGCAGGGTCTCCCGCACCCGCATGAGGGCCTTGCCTAGAATGCTCTCACCCTGCCACTGGGCGGGATCCTGATGGCGGGGATCGTCCAGCGGGATGCCGATGCCCCAGATGCGGTCATTGGGGGAGCACTCGGCAATGAGGGCGTCGCCGGTAGACAGCAATTGGTGCTTCAGGCCGCTGTTCTGGCCGAACTTGGCCAACAGCCCCCGGTAGATGACCTCCTGCCGTACCGCCGCCCATTTGGCGTCGTCATAGGGGGTGATGGCCCGGCCCAGCAGCTTTACCGTCTTGGGATCGGGGTTCTCCATCACTCTGGCTGCGGTGGCGGTATCGCCGCAGCACAGGGCCTTCTGGTGCATCAGGTACTGTTCCGCGTTGAGGTACGTTACGCCGTCCACGGTGAACACCGCCGGATACCAGTTGCTGAACCAGCCGTTGGGGCCGTATTCGTGGAAGAAGCCCACCACATTTCCGGGAATGGGCGCGTCCTTCTCCGTGACGGCGAACTCCTCATACAGCTCATAGGTGCGCTGATCCGGTGCGCACAGCGTTACCGCCAGCTGAGCGTCTGGGTGGGCCTTGTACCAGCTATCCACCGCCACCAGCGCCGCCGGAACGGCGAACTGGGGCGGCCAGCCGCCCTCCGCGCCCAGCGTGGGGATAGCCACGCTGTCATAGCCGCCGGAGAGGGCCGCGTCCAGCACCTGATGATAGCACGCGGTCAGCGCCGCCGTCTCGTGGGGATGGCCGTCATATACCGGCGGCGTTACCGGAATACCGCCGCAGCGCGCGGTATCTGCGCAACAGGCACAGCCCGCCTGCGGGGCGCTGCCCAGAAAGAAGGAAAGCTTCATGTTCAGACCTCCTGTGTTTTTACCCATTCTATCATATTACCGGGGAAATCGCAACGCCGCGCCTTGCCCTTTTGGCGAAAAGATGGTATGATACAGAAAAAGCAAGGAGGCGCCGCCATGGACATTCCCGCCCGCTGCCGTGACGAGGACGGCTATCTGATTCGCCAGAGCCTGATGACCGATATCCCCTACGGCTGCCGCACGGTAGCAAAGAAGGGCTGCGGCTTCATGGCGGTGTATAACGCCGCCCGCTATTTCGCCCGGCCGGTCACGGAGACGGAGGTCTGGCAGTTTTTCCATGAGCGGGTATTTCTGCGGGGCGTGATGGGCACCACCATCGGCCATGCCTGCCGCGGCGTGTACCGCTTCGGCATGAAGGTCACCGGCCTTCGTTACCGGAATTTGAAGGGTGCCAAGGCCGGTATCCTGTGGTATCACACCGGCAGCTCCCGCCACTATGTGCTGGTGCGCCGGTGCGGGGACGGGCGCTACGCCTTTCCCAACTCTTCCGCGCCGGGGCCTATGAGCTTTCCGGATTTTTACAATAAGTATGTCAAGCATCTGCGCCTGCCGCCGCTGCATATCGACCTGCCCATTATGTTTACCGTAACGGTGGACAAGCGGGATAAGCGCGGGCGGCACGGCAGAAAATAGGAAAAACAACAGGAGGTACGACCATGTATAAGAATATTGCCAAGAAGGAAAAGCTGCTGCTGAAGGACCTGGTGGCCTATCAGGAGGGCCAGGTGGTCAGCAAGACGCTGGTGCAGAACGAGTTGATGAGCGTCACTGTGTTTTCCTTTGACCGGGACGAGGAGATCTCCACCCACGCCAGCGGCGGCGACGCCATGGTGACGGTGCTGGAGGGCGTCGGACGCTTTACCGTGGGCGGCGACGTGTTTGTGCTGACCGAGGGCGAGACACTGGTGATGCCCAAGGATGTGCCCCACGCCGTCTATGGGCAGGAGCGCTTCAAGATGCTGCTGACGGTGTCGTTCTGAAAAAGTATGGAAAAAGCGGGCCGCAAGCGGCCCGTTTTTTCGTAAATAATTCTATTGACAAATGTCTGAAATCGGACTATACTGCGAAAGTCCGATTTCAGACAGAGAGGAGGACACAGGATGGAACAACGGGCATCCGCGCTGGCGGTGTATAATGAGCTTTATAAGGAGCAGGACGAGCTGTACCGGGCAGTGGCCCGCGGCTACGGACTGTCGGACTGCGCCTTCTGGGTGCTGTATGCCCTGCGGGAGGCGGATCGGCCCATGACCCAGAGCGGCGTGTGCGCCGCTGTGTACCAGCCCAAGCAGACGGTACATTCCGCGCTAAAGAAGCTGATAGGGGAGGGCTGTCTCCGGCTGACGGAAGGCCGCGACCGCCGCAGCAAGTATCTGGTGCTGACGGAGCGGGGCGAGGCGCTGGTCCGCCGCACCGTGGATCCGGTGATGGCGGCGGAGACGGCGGCCATGGACACGCTGACGGAAGCGGAGCGGACACAGTTTCTGTCCCTGTGCCGCCGCTATAATACCGCTCTGCGGCAATACCTGCCCCGCGCTGTGGAACAAGACAAGGAGTAAATCATGAAAATACAGTTATCCGATCACTTTACCTATAAAATGCTGCTGCGGTTCGTGCTGCCGTCCATCATCATGATGGTGTTCACCTCCATCTATGGTGTGGTGGACGGCCTGTTCGTGTCCAACTTTGTGGGCAAGACCCCCTTCGCGGCGGTGAATCTGGTGATGCCCTTCATCATGATCTTCGGCGGCATCGGCTTCATGTTCGGCACCGGCGGCAGCGCTCTGGTGGCCAAGACCATGGGCGAGGGCGATAAGCACCGGGCCAACCAGTACTTCACCATGATGATCGTTATGACCCTCATCTGCGGTGTCATCATCTCCATCGTGGGCGTGATCTACATGGAGCCCATTTCCATTTTCCTGGGCGCGGACGAGGAGATGCTGGCGGACTGCGTGCTGTACGGACGCATCGTGCTGGCCTTCAACACCGCCTTCATGCTGCAAAATGTATTTCAGAGTTTCCTCATCGCGGCGGAAAAGCCCAAGATGGGCCTGTGGATCACGGTGGCGGCAGGCGTTACCAATATGGTGCTGGACGCGCTGTTCATGGCGGTGTTCGGCTGGGGTGTGGCCGGCGCGGCCATCGCCACCGGCATCAGCCAGGTGGTGGGCGGCGTGCTGCCGCTGGTGTACTTCCTGCGGCCCAATTCCAGCCTGCTGTGTATGACGAAAACGAAGCTGGAGCTGCGGCCCATCCTGCAGGCCAGCGGCAACGGCGCGTCGGAGCTGGTCAGCAACGTGACGGCTTCCGTGGTGGGTATGCTGTATAACTTCCAGTTGCTGCGGTTGTCGGGCCAGAACGGCGTGGCGGCCTACGGCGTGCTGATGTATGTGGAGTTCATCTTCGCCGCCGTGTTCATCGGCTACGCCATCGGCTGCGCACCCATCGTCAGCTATCACTTCGGCGCGGGCAATCACGGTGAACTGAAAAACCTTCTGAAAAAGAGCGTGCTGCTGATGGGGATAGGCGGCCTTCTGATGGTGGGCGCGGCAC
>CAVBAZ010000284.1:0-3116 GCA_963593515.1 Bacteroidaceae bacterium | reverse complement strand
ATCCGGGCCGCGCTGAAGGCCCCGCTGGCGGCGCTGCTGGGTGCAGGGCTGGGCGGCGCTGTACGCTACGCCGTCATGGTGCTGTTTGCCGGTGCGGTGTGGCCCATGACCTTCGCACCGCTGTGCCGTGCGCTGGAAAAGCGCGTTTACTAAGCAAGTGCTTATATCTATACACAGGTGTCTGGACAACGGGCAAACGGTACGCCGCTTGCCCGTTGTTTCGCAGAAGTAATGTCAATTGTTTCGTTCAGGCATTGCATTTTTCTGCAAAGTGTGCTATTATATCGAAAACGGAGCACACGGCGCACGGCGGTCTGCCGCGCATGCTGTGCTTCCGTTTTGCATCCCTTCCCCTAAAAATGTTTATTTTTTCCGTTTTTGCGGCGAATATGGATATTTTTAGCGGAAAGCGTACATGGAATCGTATGGATATGCGGCAGGTCTGCCGGATGGCCGGAAGAGGAAACGAGATATGGACCCGAAAATCAAAAAAACCTTGAATATCATCAGCAATGTGCTGTTGCTGCTGCTGGTCGTTCTGGCACTGCTGCTGGTCGGCGCACGGTTGGTGGGCCTGCGGACATACACGGTGCTCTCCGGCTCCATGGAGCCGACATATCACACCGGCTCCGTCATCTATGTGAAGAAGATCGCCACCGAGGATATTCAGGCGGGTACGGTAATCACCTTCATGCTGAATGAGGACACCGTGGTCACTCATCGCGTGGTGGAGGTGGTGCCGGACGAGGAGGATCCCACCGTTGTCCGTTTCCGCACCAAAGGCGATGCCAACGATGCGGAGGACGGCGGGCTGGTACACTATAAGAATGTGATCGGCACGCCGGTGTTCTCCATTCCGAAGCTGGGCTATATCGCCAACTATATCCAGCATCCTCCCGGCACCTATGTGGCCATCTCCGTCGCGGCGGTGCTGTTGCTGCTGGTGTTCCTGCCGGATGCGCTGGCACCGGAGAAGAAAGGCGGGAAACGCGCGGAGAAGGACACCGATAAAAAGGAATGAATGACCCCGTATGCACCGGCGAGAGCCGATGACATAAAATTTTTTCAAAGCAGAAAGGACGCAGAAAACATGAAGAAAAAGATCGTAGCACTGTGCCTGTGCGTAGCACTGGCTGTCGTCGCCATCGGCGGCGCGACTCTGGCCTACTTCACCGACACGGATGAAGCGAACAACACCTTTACCGTGGGCAACGTGGAGATCAAGCTGGACGAGACCGACATTGATAATCCTCAGGGCGACCGCGTGCAGGAGAACAGCTATAAGCTGATCCCCGGCGTCAGCTATGTCAAGGATCCCACCATCACCGTTTTGAAGGGCAGCGAGGATTGCTATGTCCGCATGAAGGTGACCCTCAACAACGCCAGCAAGATCATTGCCATGTGCACTGATCCGGAATTTGCCGAAGATGGCCCTACCGGTGTTGAGGATGCATTCCCCCTGATCCGCATGATCAATTTCGTTGAGAAAAACGCTGCCAAGTGGGACGGTATTATCCCCGATAACATGGTTGACACGGAAGAAATGCTGGCCAATGCCAAGTATTGTGTCTATGACAAGAAAGCCGATACTATCACCTACACCTTCTATTACAATGATGTGGTGAGCGCTGCGGATGCTGACGCTGCTCTGGAGACCCTATTTGATAAAATCGAAGTTCCCACTTGGGTCACCGGCGAGCAGCTGGCCGCTCTGAAGGACTTCCAGATCAATGTCGTGGCTGAGGCCATCCAGACCTCCGACAACTTTGCGAATGCTGACGAGGCTTGGGCTGCTTTCGACGCACAGACCGCACAGAAGTAACCAACTCCTTCCAAGTGACACCGGCGCTGTGCCAGTGACATGAAAACGAAAGGAAAAACAGCTATGAAAAAAAGAATCGCGGCACTGTGTCTGTGTGCGATCCTGGTGATCGCCGCTATCGGCGGCGGTACGCTGGCGTTTTTCACATCAGACGCAGTGGCCCACAACGTGATCACCACCGGCAAGGTGGACATCACGCTGAAAGAATACGCTGACGCCGGTCTGACGCAGGATTATGCGGACAAGAAGGACGGCGTTATGCCCGGTATGACCATCGAGAAGTATGCCGTTGTCACCAACAACGGCACCGGCGACGCATGGGTGCGCATCAAGCTGACGCCCGTCATCACGCTGGCCGACGGCACCGCTGTGCCGGAGGCTGACGCCCGGAAGCTGGTGATCCCGACCATCGGCAGCGACTGGACGCAGGGTCAGGATGGTTATTACTATTACAGCAAAAAGCTTGCCCCCGGCGAGACCACCACGGCTTCGCTGGAAAAGGTGACCTTCGCCGGTGACATGGGCAACGACTACCAGCGCGCGACCGCCGTCATCACGGTGGAGGCGCAGGCGGTTCAGGTGGCCAACAACGGCGACTCCGCGCTGGCGGCCAAGGGCTGGCCCGCCAAGGGCGGCGTTGACACCGGCAAAACCGGCTGAGAGAGGAGGAGCAGCATATGAAAAAACGTATTGCCGCGCTGCTTTTGTGCTGCGCGATGCTTCTGACGCTCTCTCCCAGCCTGATCGCCACGGCCGCGGCGGAGGATGATGCCGCGCCCGCCGGTACGGGCATCCATGAGACGGTTCTGGATGAAGCCAACGGCGTAACGGTGGAGATCACCGCGCCTGACGGCGCATTTCCCGCCGGAACGACGGTCTCCGTGCAGCCTGTGACCGACGAAACGGTCCTGACCGCCATTGATTCCGCGCTGGCGGAGCAGGAGGCCCAGTACAACTATGGCCCGCTGGCCTACGACATCACCTTCACCTGTGATGGTGAGGAAGTCCAGCCGGCTGACGGCTATCAGGTGCAGGTGTCCTTCCAGATGGGCGGAACCCTTCCGGAGGATACCACCGCGCTGAGCGTGTACCACATGAGCGAGCTGGCGGCGCCGCGTATGGCCGCTGCCCGCACGCAGAGTGAGAGCGCCCCGCAGGCGGCAGCCGCCTATACGGCGGAGCTGGTGGAGATGGCTGACAGCGCGGAGCGCATCGACTTTACCGCGGATGCCTTTTCTATCTATGTGGTGACCGGCTACAACACCAACGACTGGAACCGGAACAACTACAAGAT
>CAVBAZ010000283.1:0-21642 GCA_963593515.1 Bacteroidaceae bacterium | reverse complement strand
TCTGCCCACAATACTTGGCTGGAGACGGCCCGGGAAGATAGGTAGCGCCAACACAAAAAGAACACCACTCTTACGAGTGGTGTTCTTTTTGTGTTCTCAGTTGCGTACCATTTCGCTTCATTTCTATTCGCGACAAGTACCATTTGTGCAGACTTGTTTTACCGTCTGGTCGAGTCCGGTGGCGGCCAGTCCGCTGACGATACCCACCGCCGCTGCGGAGATCGCATCGTTGGCGGGAAAATCCGGCATGACATGCAGTCCGACGATCCCCAGCACACCGCCAAAGACGGCGCAGATCACGGGGATCCATTTATTGTTGAGCGGTGATGCCTTTACCAGAAGTCCCATGACATAGGTGATGATCGTAATAGCGGCGACGCCTGCGATTCCAAGATCCATGGAGTTTCCTCCTCTCCGGCAGACCGACTGAATCGGATCTGCCTATCTCATTATATGCGTGCGGCGCATATTATGCGGTGTCCTGATGGGAGCAATTAGCCATCAAAATGGATTTGTGCAATGTCCACGAAGATGCTTATGAAAATTTGAAAGAGATTGGAGAAGAAAAAGCTTGCATTTTACCGTAAGTGCCGATATAATAATCAAGAAAATTTTGAGAGGGGGAACACGCCATGACGATCGTATGCAAGACCAAGTGCAAAGCTGTTCCCACTGTTTTTGTTTCTATTATTGATATTGTTGTTTGACCGATGTTTTTCATCGGTCTTTTTTTTCGGCCTGTGGCCGCGACAGTGTTTGGTAAGTAACTTCACATACAAGACAAATGAAAGAGAGGAATCACGCCATGAAGAAAGAACTGGGCCATGTGGCCATCTACGACGCGAGAGAGTTGGGCGTCCCCCGTATGCTGGTGCTGGGTCTGCAGCACCTGTTCGCCATGTTCGGCGCAACAGTGCTGGTGCCTATCCTTGTCAGCTCCTACGGCCTGCCCCTGTCCATCCAGACCACGCTGCTGTTTGCCGGTCTCGGCACGCTGCTGTTCCACCTGTGCACCAAGTTCAAGGTTCCCGCCTTCCTGGGTTCCTCCTTCGCCTTCCTGGGCGGCTTCCAGGCCGTCGCCAATCTGGACGCCGGTAAGTTTGCCAATATGACCGGCGAAGAGAAGCTGCCCTACGCGCTGGGCGGCGTGGTGATCGCGGGTCTGCTGTATCTGGTGCTGGCCCTGCTGTTCAAGCTGGTAGGCGCCAAGAAGGTCATGCGCTTCTTCCCGCCCATCGTCACCGGCCCCATCATCATCCTGATCGGCCTGAACCTGTCCGGTACTGCCATCAACAACGCTTCCACCTGCTGGTGGCTGGCGCTGGTGGCCATCGCCATCATCATCGTAGCCAACATCTGGGGCAAGGGCATGGTCAAGATCATCCCCATCCTGCTGGGCGTGGTGGGCAGCTATGTGGTTGCCCTGATCGCCACCTTCATGGGTGCGCAGCTGCCTGACGCCGACGGCGTGATGCAACCGCTGGTCAACTTTGCCTCTGTGAGCAAGGCTGACATTGTGGGTCTCCAGCAGTTCGTGATCGCCAAGTTCGATATCACCTCCATCCTCGTCATGGCCCCCATCGCCATCGCCGCCATGATGGAGCACATCGGCGACATCTCCGCCATCTCCTCCACCACCGGCAAGAACTTCATCGAGGATCCCGGCCTGCACCGCACCCTGCTGGGCGACGGTCTGGCTACCGCCATGGCCGGTATGTTCGGCGGCCCCGCCAATACCACCTACGGCGAAAATACCGGCGTGCTGGCCCTCAGCAAGGTCTACGACCCCCGCGTCATCCGTCTGGCCGCCCTGTACGCCATCATCCTGAGCTTCTCCCCCAAGTTCGATGCACTGGTCAACTCCATCCCCACCGCCATCGTGGGCGGCGTCAGCTTCGTCCTCTACGGTATGATCTCCGCCGTCGGCGTCCGCAACGTGGTAGAAAACAAGGTGGACCTGACCAAGTCCCGTAACCTCATTATCGCCGCGGTGATCTTCGTCAGCGGCCTGGGCTTCAGCTCCACCGGCGGCATCACCTTCACCGTAGGCAGCGCCGATATCACCCTGACCGGCCTTGCTATCGCGGCTCTGGCGGGCGTGATCCTGAACGCCATCCTGCCCGGTAACGACTACGAGTTCGGTACCAGCGTCGAGGGCGACAAGTCCGCTGACCTGGGCAGCTATTAAGAGAACAACAGAACCGAGAAACAGGCTCCGAAAGGAGCCTGTTTTTGCGCGTATAAGGCGGGACACCGGCGGTACGCGGATCGCTTCCACACTTGCCAATCGCTGCCGTTGATGGTATGATGGTCACACTATCAACGGCAGGAGGGAAAGCATATGGATATCTGGGAGCAGCTCTATGAAAAGGCGCGGGCGGAGTACCATCCGGAGGACGTGACGCCGTTCTTCTATGCCCACCATGTGGTGTGCGCCCTGGAGAGCGCCAGCGGCAAGATTTTCACCGGCTTCTGCGTGGAGGCGTGCAGCGGCGTTATGAACCTGTGCGCCGAGCGGGTGGCCGCCCTGAACATGTACGTTAATAGCGGCGAGAAGGTGATCCGGCGGCTTATCGCTTTCCGGGACGCGCCGCCCAACGGCGGTGGCAGCGGCATGCCCTGCGGCGCGTGCCGCGAGTTTCTGATGCAGCTCTCGCAGGAGAACCGAAACACAGAAATCATGGCGGATTATGCCACCCGCGAGACAGTGACGCTGGGTGAGCTGATGCCCGACTGGTGGGGTATGTACCGGTACGAGATGGAATAGATGACAAAAACCAGACCCCGGTGGGGTCTGGTTTTCTGTCAGTGAAAAGAGAAAAGTGAAGAGTGAAAAGTTTTGGTATGCTGCAAGCGGCATGTCCAAAATTATTTCACTTCCGCTGCGGGCTTATCCTCCTCCACACGCTTCTCTGTGCGGCTGTACATGACGGTCATGTCGTAGATCTTCTTTGCCAGCGCGTCATTGGCCTCGCCGGGCAGCAAGCGCCATTGCCAGTTGCCGCCCAGAATACCGGGGATGTTCATGCGGTGATACTCACCCAGCCCCAGATAGTCCTGCATCTGTGCCACAAACAGGTCGGCCACGCTGCTCTGCCCGCCCCGGAGGATGCCCCAATGGAAGCCCTCCTCGTCGTTCAGGCCCAGATACCGCTTGGCGTAGGCGATATCCTCCGGTGCGGCCTCGTGCCGCCACAGCTCCACGGGGCTGTTGTCGTGGGTGCCGGTATAGCACACGCAGTGCCGGGGGTAGGTGTGGGGCAGGTAATTGCTGGTATCGCGGGAGTCGAAGGCAAATTCCAGCACCTTCATGCCGGGCCAGCCGGAATCATGCAGCAGCTGCTGCACCGAGGGGGTGGGATAGCCCAGATCCTCGGCGATGAACTCCAGATTGGGGAACCAGCCGGTTAGAGCGCTGACCAGAGACATACCGGGGCCTTGGCACCACTTGCCGTTGCGGGCGGTTTCTTCGCCATAGGGCACGGCCCAATAGGTATCCAGCCCGCGGAAATGGTCGATGCGGATCACGTCGTACAGCTTGCCAGCGCCGTCGATGCGGCGGATCCACCAGCCGTAGCCGTCCGCCTGCATGGCGTCCCAGCGATACAGGGGCGTGCCCCACAGCTGGCCGTCCGCACTGAAATAGTCAGGCGGTACGCCGCTGACGGCGGTGGGGATGCACTGGTCGTCCAGCTGGAAAAACTGAGGCTCCGCCCACACGTCGGCGCTGTCCATAGGCACATAGATGGGCAGGTCGCCGATCACCTGAATGTTCAGGCTGTGCAGGTACTCCCGCAGCGCCGTCCACTGCCGGAAGAACAGGAACTGGATGTAGATGAACAGCTCCACATCCTCCCGTAGCTCTGTGCGGTATTTCTCCAGCACCTCCGGCGTTTTCCGCAGGCGCAGCGCCTGATCGGGCCATTCCGTCCACGACTTCATGCCGAAGTGTCGCTTGCAGGCCATGTAGAGGGCATAATCCTCCAGCCAGCGGCTGTTCTCCTCCCGGAAGGCGGCCACCTTATCGGCATCACGCTGCCAGCCACGCTTTTTGGCCAGTGCCAACACCTTGAAGCGGCTCTCATAGATCTTGCCGTAGTCCACATAGCGCGGCTCAGTGCCCCATTGACACTTGGTGACCTCGCTCTTTTTCAGCAGGCCGTCGGCCACCAGCATGTCCAGATCAATGAAGTAGGGATTTCCGGCGAAGGTGGAAAAGCTCTGGTAGGGGGAGTCGCCGTAGCTGGTGGGGCCAAGAGGCAGCATCTGCCAATAGCGCTGCCCTGCGGCGTGGAGGAAGTCGGCAAATTCATAGGCTGCCTTACCCAGCGTGCCGATGCCATAGGGCGACGGCAGGGAGGAGACAGCAAGCAAAATACCACTGGAACGTTTCATAGTAATGATCTTTCCCTCGTTTTGATGATAGTGTGTAACAGGGCGGGGTGGAAACCCCGCCCTGCGGATCGATGAAGAAAACGGACAAAAGCCTCGCAGAGTTCGCGCCCGCAGGCGCGAAGAAGTCGAATCATTTTTTGACGCGACATGTGCGTGGCAAAAAATACTTCTCAGCCCGGCAAGTGCCAAAGGCGCGCAGCGGGCTGCAAGCCCTTTTGGCAATGAAATCGTCAGATTTCATGCCAAGTGCTTTATCCCTTCACAGCGCCGGCAGCCACACCCTTGATGATGTGCTTCTGGCAGCAAAGATAGAAGATGATGACCGGCAGGATGCTCAGCAGGATCAGCGCCATGGTAGCGCCCATATCCACCTGACCGTAGCTTCCCTTCAGGTACTGGATAACAATGGGGATGGTGCGGTACTCGTTCAGATCCAGCACCAGATAGGGCAGCAGGAAATCGTTCCACACCCACATGATCTCCAGCACACCTACGGAAATGAAGGTGGGCTTCAGCATAGGCAGCACCACAAGGAAGAAGGTGCGCAGCGGGCCGCAGCCGTCAATGGCGGCCGCTTCCTCGATCTCCAGCGGGATGGTCTTGACGAAGCCGGAGAACATGAACACGGCCAGTCCCGCGCCAAAGCCCAGATAGACGATGGGGATCGTCCACGGGGTGTTCAGTCCGATCTTGGCAAGCGCCATGGAGGTAAAGCTGAAATAGGGCAGCTTCACCTGCTCGGCTGTCCGGGACAGGGTGAACATCACCATCTGGAAGGGGACTACCATGGAGAACACGCACAGATAGTAGACGATCTTACTGAACAGACTGCCCACACGGGCCACGTACCACGCGGCCATAGAGGTGCAGATCAGGATCAGGCCGGAGGAGACCAGCGTGATGAACAGGCTGTAAAACACGGCTTTGATGAAGGGGTAGTTGCCGAAGGTCATGCCCTTGATATAGTTCTGCATCCCTACGAAGGTGTTCTCGTTGGGGAAGGCAAACGTCTCCGTATTGACGGCGGCATTCGATTTGAAGGAGTTCATCAGCACGATGAGAATGGGCATCACATAGATCACGCAGATCACCGTAAACAGTACGGTCAGCGCCATCTTTTTGCGGTCATGCTTTTTGGCAAGACTGGTCTGCATTACTGCTGCACCTCCTTCTTACGGGTCGCCCGGAGCTGGATCAGGCCGATGGCCGCCACCAGAACGAAGAACAACACGGCCTTAGCCTGCGCCACACCGCGGTTGTTGCCGCTGCCGGAATAGAACGAATTGTAGATGTTCAGCGCCAGCATCTCCGTGGTCTTGATGACACTGCCGTCCGCCTGCTGCAGGAAGGGGCGGCCGCCGGTCAGCGCAAGGTTCTGGTCAAACAGCTTGAAGCCGTTGGTCAGAGTCAGGAAGATGCAGATGGTGAAGGAGCTCATCATGTTGGGGATGGTCACCTTCCACAGGGTCTGCCAGCTGGTGGCACCGTCGATGCGGGCGGCCTCCAGCATATCCTCCGGAACGGACTGCAATCCGGCGATATAAATGATCATCATGTAGCCCACCTGCTGCCAGCAGATCAGGATAATGAGCCCCCAGAAGCCGAAGTGGCTGTTCAGCACCACGGACTTTCCGTAGTTCACCAGGAAGCCGTCAAAGATCATGGACCAGATATAGCCCAGCACGATGCCGCCGATCAGGTTGGGCATAAAGAACACCGTGCGGAACAAGTTGGAGCCCTTGATGCTGCGGGTCAGGGCATAGGCCACGGCAAAGGCCAGCGTGTTGATGAACAGCACCGACACAAAGGCGAACAGCGCCGTGAACCAGAAGGCGTGCAGAAAGCTTTCATCGGAAAAAGCCTTCAAATAGTTGTCAAAGCCTACCCAAGTCCACTTACTGGTCAGCTTGAACTTGCAGAAGGACAGAAATGCGCCCTTCAGGAACGGATAGATAAATCCGATGCAAAAGGCAGCGAAGGTAGGCAGCAGAAACAGCCACACCATGCGCTGGATCGGCCGTCGGATCAGACGGCTGTTCAGCGCGGCCGCATCCCGTTTCGTTTGAAATCGTTTCATTGGACCACTCCTGTTCTCCGTATTTTCGTCACAGCGAAAGCTCTCCCGCGAAGCGCGTTCGCAGGACAGCTTTCGTCGCCACGGGAAAGCTGGAAAAATGGGGCGGGCGAAAAGCCCGCCCCATTTGCTTATGCGTTTGAGCTTACTGCTCAGCCGTTCAGCTCGTTGTTGTACTGGGTAGCCCAGCCTTCCACGAAGGCGGTCTTTACATCGTCCCAGCTGCCGCCATCGGCGGTGTACTTGCCCAGAGCGTCCACAACAGCGGCGCGCCAGTCATTGACAGCGGGAGTGTAGTTGAAGGCCCAGGTGACAGGATAGCAGCCGTTGGCAACATACTCGTTGGCCAGAGCACTGAAGGGGTTGGAAGGAGCCTTGGAGGCCTGGAACGGGCAAGCGCCGAACTGCTCAGCCATCATGGTGGTGCCTTCCTCAGAGGTAACGACCCAGTTCAGGAAGTCCAGAGTAGCCTGAATGTCCTCTTCGCTGGCGTTCTTGTTGACGGACCAGTAGTTCTCGGTACCGGTGCACAGACCGGCCTTCTCCTCGCCCTCAACACCGCAGTAAATGGGGATCATGGTCAGATCGTCGGGGTTCATGCCGAACTTCTCACCGGTCAGGTTGCTGTACTCCCAAGTACCGTTCTGATAGAACACAGCCTTGCCCTCGCCAAACTCAGCCTCAGCCTGATCGCCGGTAGCGGTCAGCAGGGCAGCGCCGGTGGTGGCAGAGTCAGTAGTGTACAGATCCCAAATGGCCTTGTAGTTGTCCAGATAGGTACCCTTGATGGTGGCGGGCTTGGAGCTCACACCGTCATCGCGGAACTCGTAGTACAGGGGCATGTTGGCCAGATGGCCGGAGAAACGCCAAGAGGAGGAACCGTCCAGACCGGCGGAGGTAAAGGCATCGAAGCCCAGCTCGGAAGCGCGGGCGTGAATGTCATCAGCAACCTTCTTCAGGGACTCGAAGTTGGTGATGTCGCTGACCTCATAGCCAGCTTCCTTCAGCAGAGCCTTGTTGACGATGATGCCGTAGGTCTCCAGGCAGTAAGCGATGGAGATGACCTCGCCGTCAGCGTTCTTCAGGGCATAGTCCTTGGAAGCCAGCTGGTTATACACGTCGCTGCTGCTCAGATCGTAGCAGAACTCACCCCAGGTGGCCACGCCGCCCTCGTTGCACTGGAACAGGGTAGGAGCGTCCTCTTTGTCCATTTCGGACACCAGAGTGGACTCATACTCGCCGGAAGCAGCGGTGAGGATCGTAACGGGCACACCGGTCTTTTCGGTGTAAGTAGCGGCCAGAGCCTTCCAAGCGTCGTCAGACTCGGGCTTGAAGTTCAGATAGAACACCTTGCCAGTGGCAGTGGTGTCACCATCGCCGTCGTCCTGTGCGTCATTGCTTCCGCCGCCGCAGGCGACCAGAGACAAAGCCATCACAAGAGCAAGGATCAGTGCAAGAAACTTCTTCATGTTGATGATCTCCTTCAATTTAATATTTATTTTCACAGTATGCACTGCAAAAAACGATTTCATGCTTCCCATGGGAAGCAGAAAAAGCGATATCGCTTTTTCTATGACCTGTTCTGTTTTATACCAGCTTTTTCACGCTGCCGCCGACACGCAACACCGTGGGTAGCACCTCGTGGAAGTTGCCCGCGCGGCCCTCGATCATGTCCAGCAGGATCTCGATGCTGCGCCGTCCCATCTTCTCCATGGGCTGACACAGCGTGGTCAGCGGCGGGTCGATGTAGTCCGAGACCTCGATGCCGTCAATGGCGATCACCGAGCAGTCGTCCGGCACGGTGCGTCCATGTTCACGCAGGGCACGCATGGCGCCGATGGCCATGTTGTCGGAGATGGCAAACACGGCGGTGAAGTCCGCGCCGCTGTCCAGCGCACGGTTCATGGCCTGATAGGCGGCCTGGATGTTGAAGGTGTCGGTGCAGATCACCAGCGAATCGTCGGGGGTGATGCCCGCGTCGGTCAAAGCCTTGCAATAGCCCTCGTAACGCAGCTGGCTGATGGAATGATCGTCCGTCCGGGTGATAAGGGCGGCAATGCGCTTGTGCCCGTTTTCGATCAGATAACGGGTGGCCCGGCAGGCGTTCTCCATGTCGGCGATGGACACGGAGGAGTAGTCGGCGTGCTCCAGCGTTCCGTAGTGGTTGCCGAAGGAGCAGCACACGAACGGCACGTTCAGCAGCGCCAGATCGGCGGCGGAATAGTCGAACCGTCCGCCCAGCAGCACCAGACCCAGCAAACGCTTTTCCCGCTCCATCACGGCGGCCTGTTTCAGTTCGTCATCGCAGGAACCGATCTGCTGCATCACCATGGTGTAGCCGCTGGCAGTGATGCCAGCTTCCACCGCGTGGATAATGTCGGTGTAGAAGGGATTGGAGATGCCGCGCACCACCAGACCAATGGCATCAGACTTGGTTTTCACCAGATCCCGGGCGGAGTTGTTGGGGATGTAGTTGGTGCTTTCGATCACATCCAGCACCTTGCGGCGGCTTTCGGCGCTGACGTCGGGGCGGTTGTTCAGCACGCGGGAGACGGTGGTGATACTGACGCCGCTCATGCGGGCAATGTCCTTGATCGTCACGTTGTCTCCCTCCCATCCTGCAAGCCAGAAAGAAAACGACTTGGTAGCGTTACCGGAAACGTTTTCAACCTGAGCAAATTCAATATTAGCAACTTTCACATGGCGTGTCAATGCGGTTTTTGAATTTTCGTTGGTTATGACAGTTTTTTGCGTTGCCTTTGTTGATTTTGCCGAAGGAAAAATGGGCAAAAAACGGAGGACAGGATATCCTGTCCTCCGCTGGGAAAAATCTGCATTTATGGAGAAGCTGCGCAGTCATACGCTGAGCGCCTTGCCGTTCAGGGCGGCGTAGGCCAGCCGTTCCCCCTCATAGCGCAGCTTCATGGAAAAGAAGGGAGTGTCCGGATCGTGGATGAGATCCAGAAACAGCTTGTCACCGGCCCACAAGGGCAGCTGCATCAGCTTGTCCTTGTGGATCCACTCCAGCACGCCCTCGTTACATTCGATCAGCTCACCCGTCCAACCGGTGGCGGTGAACACATGCATGTACTCCGTCTCCCACTGGTCGGACACGAAGGTCACAAGACCGCGGTACTGATAGTCCGTCAGCGTCAGTCCGGTCTCCTCCAGCGTCTCCCGCAGCACACATTCCTCAGGGCTTTCGTCGGCCTCGAACTTGCCGCCTACGCCGACCCATTTGTCGTGGTTCAGGTCGTTTTTCTTCTTGACCCGATGCAGCATCAGATAGTTGCCCTGCGGGTCCTCGATATAGCAAAGAGTAGAATTGTACATGGCTCTTCGTCCTTTCAGGCGCATTCCTCCGCGCCGTATGTGTTAGCCCTCCACGCAGAATACCCGTTCGTCGCCGCTCTGAAAATCTGCGGGATCGCAGAAGGGCGGCTCGCCGGGCCATTTCTGGTGGAAGCGTATGATAAGCGAATCGTGCAGATGAACCGATACGAAAACCATAAAATGCTTTTCCGGAAAGGCCTGCTTCAGACTGGCAAGGAGCAGCGCACCCAATTGGGGCGCCAGCGGCAGCAATGCCTGAAATTCCTTCCGGGTGACATGGTCAAGGAGGTGGATGTGATTTTCCGACGACTCAAAGGCTGTCCGGTCATATGCAGGCGGCACGACCTGCACGGTCGAATCGGCGAATACTACATATTCGTTTTCCCGCGCACTGTCGTACAGCGTTTTGAAGGAGGCCAGAGAGGCAAACGAGCGCAATAGCGCCAATCGGTTCGTCATGAGTGATTCAAGCCCTTTCAAATGTGATCTCGTCATAGCCCGTTTCGGCATCCTGCTCCTGACCGTACTGCCAGCCGTCCAGTACGCCGATCACCAGCTCACAGGTGGTGTTGATGATGCAGCCCTCTTTCAGGTGTCCGCCGAAAGCGTCCAGCCCCTGACGGCTCAGGGCAATGTGCAGATGGCACCGTTCCTCGCTGACAGTGCCCATCAGCGACAGGATCTCGCAGTGTTCCTCCACCGTGCGGACAGTAACGCCGTCGGCATCCCGTAGCACGGCGCGGGTCAGGCAGCCTACGCCTGACAGAACCACTCCGGCGGCGATGTGGTGCTCGGCGCAGATGCGCTTGATGGACAGCAGCAGATCGTCACCCCGGTGCAGTCTCTGGCAGATAGTGGTCATGAACGCGCCTCCCTTGCAATGGTACAGCGGTATCATACCACACCTTTTGCAATTTGTATAGTGCTGTGGTATACTGGTCAGGAAAGAAGGTGAGCGCATGACCTATGAGATCGTCCGGTCCCGCCGCCGCACCGTGGCGCTGGAGGTAACGCGGGAGGGCCGGGTGCTGGTACGGGCGCCGCTGCGGATGCCGCAGGGCGAGATCGAACGCTTCGTGGCGTCCCACGCCGCGTGGCTGGAAAAGGCGCAGGCCAAGGTCGCCGCCCGTCAGGGCGCCCATCCGCCCCTGACAGAGCAGGAGACCGCCGCACTGCGGCAGCGGGCGAAGGAGGTGCTGCCGGGGAAGGTGGCCCATTACGCCGCCATCATGGGCGTAACGCCCACGTCGGTGAAGATCACCTCAGCCCGTACCCGATTCGGAAGCTGTTCGGGGAAGAACGGTATCTGCTTCTCCCTGTACCTGATGCAGTACCCGGAGGAGGCCATCGACTATGTGGTGGTCCATGAGCTGGCCCATATCCGCCACCATGACCACAGTCCGGCCTTTTATGCCGAGGTGGCCAAGGTACTGCCGGATTATAAGGAGCGGATGAAGCTGCTGAAAACGTGAAAACAGGGCGAAAGATCAAAGGATCTTTCGCCCTGTTTCTTATACCAGCTTTTCAAAGTAGCGGAATGTTTCATCATCGGTGGTGTGCCGCATGCAGGAGGACAGCATCCGCTCCGACGCGGCGTTCTCCTTGTAGCACTTAGCCACCACGCGGGTCAGTCCCAGATGGTACAAGGCCCAATCCGCCACGGCGGCGAACGCCTCGGTGCCGTAGCCGTGTCCGGCGAATTCCGGCGCGATACGGCAGCCCTGCTCCATGGTGCCCCGCCAGTCGCCGTTATACAGTACCACCTCACCGATGCACCGGCCCTCCAGCCGGACGGGGAAGTTGATGGCGATGCGGTTTTCAAAGTCCTGACGGGTCACGTCCAGGAAGTAGTCCTCCGTCAGCTCCCCCTCCAGGTCGTCCCGGTAGTCGTAGCCCCACCAGCGGTTGCGGTCATCGTCCAGACACAGGGCGTTGTAGGCAGCCTTGTCGGCGTCGGTAAAGGGGGAGAGGGTCAGCCGCTCTGTGGTCAGCTCCGGGATGTGCCGCAGGGCGTCCAGCTCGCAGCCCACCTCGAACCGCATCTTGCCGCCCAGCTCGGCAGGCAGGTATTGCAGCTTGGAGGTGCGCAGTCCCCGGTCCCGGCCATCGTCCTCCCGGTTGATCCAGCGGCAGTCGCTGCCGTAGTAGGCGGCGAATTTTTGCACCATGGCGGGGTAGACACCGGCGTGGGAGTACAGGGCCTTTTCGATGTGGCAGATCAGCGTTTCGCCGCATTTTTCCGCCAGCGCGATGGCCAGCAGACGGCCCTCCCACAGGATGCCGCCCGCCCGGAACAGTCCCTTGTCCAGATGGGTGAACATCTCCTGTGCCAGCGCCAGCTCCCGCTTGGCTTCCGGGCTTTGCTTCTGGAACTCCCGGTCATAGTCGGCCCAGAAGGCCGCCAGCAGGTCGGTGTTCGCCGACGTCAGGGGGATAAATTCCGCGTCGGGGTGCTCTTTATTGAACTTGTTGATGTGGTTGCGCTGCCCGCTGTAATGGCGGCCCGCAAACTGCGCCAGATCCTCCGCGCGGTAGAGGTAGTCCTTCCATACCCGCTCGTTGGTGATGATGACGCGGGGCCACCGCAGGGCCAGCTTGCCCGCCTCGGACTCCGGCACCACGGAGAAGATAGGCCGCACGCCCTTTTGGCGGCAGAAGTCCTCGATGGTGGTCAGGGCGGCGTCCACGTCTCCCTCCGGGCCGGGGATGGGATAGTCGAACTGGGTCACGCCGTCGATGCAGTTGCGGATGAGCAGGCACCCGTCTGTCTCGGCGTACTCCGAGTGGAGGTGATCCCGCCACATGTATTTGACGCCTGCGCTGTATTCACACAGGCGGTAGGTGCAGTTTTCATAGTAGGGCCGCAGGATCGTCATGGCGTCCGCGGTCACGGGGGTGAAGTTCAGCATAGGGAAGTCTCCTGAATAGTATTTTTCTTGTTTGAGATGTGGGAATTTCGCCCTCCGGGGCGAGGTACTTTTGCCCGCAGCGGCAAAAGTACCCAAAAACGCTGCTTAAACCTGCGGTTTAAGAATCCGCGCACGCTGTGCTGTGTTGCATATTTGCGGCCGTTTACCACGCGATTGCGGAAAATGTTTGTTTTCGCTGCGTATGACGAATCGACTTTCGTTCTGCGCCGCTGCCGCTGGCTGGTACGGCAAAGAACATCTCATATCTATCGTGTGGGCCGCCGGAGGCAGTCACTCGCTCCGAGGAGCGAAAGTCCTCTCGTATTCATAGCGCAAAACGCTCTATTACAGCCTGTCCACCATTTCCTCAGTAAAGCTGATGAAGCGGCGGGCAATGGGCCGCAGATCCTTACGGGGCAGCGTGGCTACGCCCAGCTCCCGCACGGCGGGCGGGTCAAGCGGCAGAGCCAGCACGTCGTCGGAGCGGCCCTTCAGCACAAGGCGGCTGAGGATGCTGACGCCCAGACCGTGCTCCACCATGGAGATGATGACTGTATCGCTGACCTGCGTGTCCCGGATGATGGGGGTCACGCCGCAGCGGTCCAGCGCCCGCATGATGTCCAGATGGAAGCCCAGCGACGGCATCAGGAACTCCTGGCCCTCCAGCCGCCGCACGTCCAGACTGGCCGCGCCGCCGGTATCAAAATCGCGGGGCAGGATGGCCAGCAGGGGATCGGGCTTCAGCGGCGTCCAGTCCAGCGTGCTGTTCTCCTGACGGCTGGCAAAGGCCATATCCACCTTTCCCTCTTTCACCCAGCGGTATACCTCCTCCACCGAGCCCATCTGCACATCCACGCCGACGCCGCTGTTGACCCGGCGGAACTGCTCGATCAGCTCCGGCAGCCAGTGCATGGCGATGCTGGCGTAGGAGGCTACCCGTATGGTGTCCTCCTGATGGGAGTTCACCAGCGCGATCTCCCGCTCCAGAGTACGGTTGGCGGCAAGGCACTGCTGCACCATCGGCAGGATCCGCTGTCCCGCCGGCGTCAGGCGGACGCCGCGCCGGTCACGCACCAGAACCGCGAAGCCGATCTCCCGCTCCAGACTGTTCATCATGTGGGTCAGGCCTGACTGGGTATAGCCCAGCTGCTCCGCCGCACGGGTAAAGCTGCCCTGCTCCGCGGCGACGGCCAGCGCTTCCAGCTTTTTGCTGTCCATAGCAGATCCCGTCCTTTCTCATAGAATAACACAGATTTTACCATGAGACTGCTGCAAATGCAACCGTCAAATATGACATTTCTTCATAGAAAGATGAAAAAATGTCGCTTTACAAATCTTGCAACATTGTGTATTTTATATACAGTAATTCTCCACATATTACTTTTCCTTTCTATCCTCAAATCCCTTTTGATGGCTGCACGATTCTCCTCGTGCAGCCATCGCCCTATTCCTCCTCATGATATATTGTTTGCCGTGGAGAAGCTGCATAATGAAAAAACGGACAGCACTGCTGTCCGTTTTTTATGTGTAAAATTGTCACGAAACGATTATTTAGAAATTGAAAAAGGTTTATTGCAGCGCCTTTGTCCGCTCATAGGCGGCGATAACGGCATCCATGGCGGCGGCGCGGAAGCCATGCTCCTCCAGCGCCCGGACACCGGCGATGGTGGTGCCTCCGGGAGAGCAGACGGCGTCCTTCAGCGCGGCGGTGTGGTCATCACTTTCCAGCGCCAGCCGCGCCGCTCCCAGCAGCATTTGCGCGGCGTAGCGCTGTGCCTTGGCGCGGGGAAGGCCGGTATATACGGCGCCGTCCGCCAGTGCCTCCAGAAACAGATAGACAAACGCGCCGCCGCAGCCGGCCACGGCGCTGCCTGCGTCGATCAGCTTTTCGTCCAGCTCCTCCAACAGGCCGGAGCAGTGCAGCAGGGAGATAAAACCCTCCCGCTGCGCGTCCGTCACGTTGTCGGAGCAGCAGTACAGCGTCACGCCCTCGCCAACGGCTACGGCGGTGTTGGGCATAATGCGGATCACGGGGTAATCGCCGCCCGCCATTTCGCGGATGCGTGCCACGGTCAGTCCCGCCGCCATGCTCAGCAGCACGAAGGGGGTGGTGCGCTCCTTCAAGGCGGGCGCGATCTCGGCCAGCATACCGGCCATCATCTGGGGCTTGACGCCCAGCAGGATATAGTCGCACTCGCGGGCGACGGTCAGGTTATCCGCAACGGAAGCGCCGATCTCGTCGGCCAGCTTCGCGGCTTTTTCCGGCGTGCGGTTGGCCAGCACGATACAGCTGCGCACCTCCACCGTCTTGGCGGCGGCACGGGCCAGCGCACCGCCCATATTGCCGGTGCCGATGAATCCATAGGTCATAGGGATCCCTCCTTGTATAATTGAATGATTATTTACATAATGCGGCACAGCAGGATCGGCAGCAAAATGGCGGGAACCATGTTCAGGATCCGCAGCTTGGTGACGCCCAGCAGGTTCAGGCTGATGCCCACGATCAGCAGCGAGCCGACAAAGGTGATCTCGTTGATCACAGCATCCCCCAGATAGGGCGCCACCACCGATGCCAGCAGCGCGATGGAGCCTTCCACCACGAACACCATAATGCCGGACAGCGCCACGCCCAGTCCCAGAGTGGAGGCAAATACCACCGAGGCAACGCCGTCGATGACGGACTTGGAGAACAGCAGGTCATGCTGGTGCTGCAATCCGCTTTGCAGCGGCCCCATGATAGCCAGCGCACCGATGGCGAACACCAGCGACCCGGTGACAAAACCCTCGGTGACCCGGCTGCCGGAAAAACGTTTCTGGAGATTTTCTCCCAGCTTATTGACGGCGGCGTCGATGTTCAGTAGCTCACCGATGATGGTGCCGACGACCATGGAGATAATGGGGATCAGCGCGTTGGCGCTTTTCAGTAGGCCCGGTATGGCGATACCAATGGTCATCAGGGACAGCGCGGACATAACGGAGCCGCGCAGGCGCTCCGGCAGCAGCTTTCCCGCGAACATGCCCACAAGGCCGCCCACCACGATAGCGCCGCCGTTGACAAGAGAACCTAGCAGGATCATGGGATCAGCCCTCCTTCATTCAGCAAGTCCTGCACCACCGTGCCTGCCATCAGCAGTCCGGCCACGGAGGGCACCCACGACACGCTGGCGGGTACGCTGCGCCGACCGGGCGGCGGCGTCTCCAGCTGCTGCGTTTCACCGGGCTGCTCCGGGCTGAATACCACCTTCAGATGGTGGATGTTCCGGGCACGCAGCTCCTTGCGCATCACGCGGGCCAGCGGGCAGCCGGAGGTCTTGGCGATATCGGTGATGGTCAGCAGCTCGGGCTGGAGCTTGTTGCCGGTGCCCAGCGCCGTCAGAATGGGGATGCGGCGCTGCCGGGCCTGTTCGATCAGGTCCAGCTTGCAGCTGACCAGATCGATGGCGTCCACGATGTAATCATACCGGACGGTAAAGAAATCCTCCCGGTGGGCGGCATCGTAAATACCCACGATGGGATGCACCACCGTGTCCGGGCAGATGTCCCGGCATCGGGCGGCGGCGGCCTCCGCCTTCGGCGTGCCGATGGTGGAGTGCAGGGCATACAGCTGGCGGTTGATATTGCTGACGGATACCGTGTCGCCGTCGATAAGGGTCAGTTCGCCCACACCGGCGCGGCACAGCGCCTCGGTCACATAGCTGCCCACGCCGCCGAGACCGAACACGGCCACATGGCTGCGGCGCAGCTTTTCCAGCGCGTTACCGCCAAGGATCATTTCTGTTCTTAAAAATTCTTCATGCATAGAAGTCCCTCAAATACAGGAAAGGACCGGCGTTGCGCCGGTCCTTTTTGTTGGATGCGGATCAATTAAAAACCGACGTACTTCATGCCGGAGCCTACCGTCTCCTTTACGGGGGTAGTCTGCTCCGCCAGCCAGGTGTCGTAGGCGTCGTTCTTCAGCTGATTCTCGGCCAGCGTCTTCCAATAGGGCTCACCGAAGCTGTCCAAATACATGACGTGGCTGCCGTAGCTGCTGTCAATGACACCGGCGTCGCCCACCTGACGGCCATCGGCGAAGCACCAGTCAAGGAACTCCTGCACGAAGTTGGTAGACTTGGTGATGCCCTCGTACAGGCCGCCGTTGGAGGCGCTGCCCGTATCCTCAGACTGCTCGGTGGCCATCTGGGCAAACAGCTCGGCAGTAGCGCCACCGTCCTGCCACTCCTTCAGGGCCTTCTCGGCATTGGCGTGAGCGGCCTCTTCCGCTGCGGCCACATCGGCCTCGTAGGTCTCGGACTCCTTGTCCAGAGAGGAGGTATCGGCAAGGAAGAGGATGTGACGGACGTTGACCAGCTTATAGTCCTGACGGCTGCGGCTGTTGAACAGCACGAAATAGACGTTGGAATCGGTCTGGATGGTGGTGGTATCGCCCTCAACGCGGTCAGCGTCAAAGACCCAGT
Organism: Bacteroidaceae bacterium; assembly: GCA_963593515.1. GTDB lineage: Bacteria > Bacillota > Clostridia > Oscillospirales > Oscillospiraceae > Vescimonas. The sequence goes on along the minus strand of CAVBAZ010000283.1, from coordinate 4,474 downwards.
TCATCAGATCGGTGTCGGCGTAGGTGCCGCTTTCCTGATGGGTATACTTGGCGATATCCTCATAGGAGGCGGCGATGTCCTCCACAGACTCACCGGCGGCAAAGCGCTCGGCGGCGTCAGCGGCGGCATCCTCGGCAGCCTGCTTGGCAGCGGCCTTCTCCTCGTCCGTAGCCTCCACGGTATTGCCGTCCGCGTCAGTGGTGCTGGCGGCGGTGGCGGTGAAGTTGATGTACTCGAAATCGGTCACGTCGAAGCTGTTCTTGTCCGCCTCATAGCAGGCTTCCAGCTCGTCGTCGGTATAGGTCAGGCCGTTGACGTACTCCTGCACATAGTGGGTGGCCAGCTCGTCCATCTCGAAGATGCTCTTGAAGGTGCTCACCGTCATGTTGGAGCCATAGAGCAGCTTGAGGTAAGCGGAGAGCGTATAGCCGCCGTTCTGCTTGGCGTTTGCGGTGATCTGGTCCAGCGTGTCGTTCAGCTCAGCCTTCATGTCGTCGTCGAAGGTGATGCCCTCGGCCTTGGCCTTTTCGCTCAGCAGATAGCGCTGGGTCAGATTGGTCTTGGCCTGCTCCTTCAGATACTCGTCCCAGGTGATGTCGCCCTCGTCGGAGATCTGCAGCAGCATCTTGGCCGTGGAGTTGATGGTCTGGTTCTTCAGGGAGGTGCTGGTGCTCAGCCCCATGATGGAGGAATACTGGGAGGAAGCCACGGAGTTGAGGGCGGAATAATAGTAGTAATCCACCTCTGCGGCGGTGAAATCCTTGCCGTCCACAGTCAGGGCGGTGGCGCTGCGCTGGAAGATACCGGAGTTATACAGCAGCACCACGGCGGCCACGATCACGAACAGAACAGCGATGCCGCCGTAAAGGAGACGGTTCTTTTTCTGCTCCTTGGCCTCCTTGGCCTCGCGCTCCACGCGGGGATCCACATGACCCTGCGCGGCCAGCTCCTGGCGGTTTTTCTTTTCTCTGGATGCACTCATTTGTTTTCAGTCCTCTCAAGTGATAGGCGCAATACGCCCTTGGTCGTAAAATACCTGCCTATTATACAGTAGATTTGTCAAATGTGCAAGTATTATATTTTGGCAGGGGAGAAAAGGTACAAAAGCGGTAGAGGGCTTCGCAGAATTCGCCGCCCGCAGGCGGCGAACCGGTTGAATCGTTTTTCGCCGCGGCGTCGGGGCGTTAAGAAAACATGCCGGTGGCATGTTTTTAGCCTCCGATCTCGGCGGCTATGCCGCCGTAGCATCCATCTGGATTGGTACTATCGAAGGACGCGCGCAGTGGCCGTAAAGTCTTTTGGCAGAAAAATCGCAAGATTTTTCGCCAGCATAATATAGAGAGAAGCAGCCTTACGGCTGCTTCTCAATTGCATCGGGCCAAGTTATAACCTGCACCGTTTCCTAGCAGGTGGGTTGTCTCCAGCTTGCTTTACTGCTTCCATCTTCCAACCGCAGACGGCAGTCGGGAGGCCTGCAAACCACATGCTGATCCGACATCCCCTATAACAAGATGTGAGGATAAAAAAGACCCGCATACATCGTTTGTGGGGCGAAGCGCGTCATACAACATGCTCACCTTGAGGATAGTATACCACGCGGCAGGGAAAAAGAAAAGAGAAATTTGTTATTTTTTTCAGGAATCTTCTTCCTCGTCCGCCAGCAGCTGCTCCATGAACAGGTCATAGACCCGGTCAAGCTCCTCGTCGCTGTCCAGCGTAGACAGCTGCTCCTCGCCGTCCACCATGATGGACTTGAGGATCACAAGGCCAAGATCCTCCTCGTTGGCCTCGTCCTCCTCCACAGCGGGGAAGAAGGCCATATAGGTCTGTCCGTCCAGCTCCAGCGCGTCGATATACTCCAATTCAAACTCGTTGCCGTCCTCATCCGTCAGGGAGATGAAGTTCGGGCCGAAATCTTCGCTCATGAGTGTTGCCTCCTTAGTATCGTTCGGTATACGGTATTGTACCCTATCTTCTGCCGAAATGCAAGCCGCAGCAGTATGAGTTTTTTGTATCAGAATACAGGAAAGCTGCATGAAAAAGGGAATATGAAAACAATTCGAGCGGTTTTTGACGGCAAAATGTCAAAAGAAGGGGTTTTTAATATTTGACAGATGTGGTACAATACTTAAATAGCATAAAACTGGGTAAGTATGTGTACCCGGCGGAAAAGCGAAAGCGCCGGGTATGCATCGAAATACAACAAAGAAAAGGAGGTGCCCTGTTATGAGTGAAAACAAGAGGAAGCGCCGCGGTCTGTTCGGCCGCCCACAGCAGAGCGCCGGTCACAGACAGGAAGAAACGTATCAGGAGCCGCAGCATGCGCCGCGCCCGAAAAAGAAGGGAAAGGCCGGTCGTGTGATCGGCACGATCCTGCTGGTGATGGTACTGACCATCGCTATTTTCACCGGCATTTTCATGACATGGATCAACACATCCCTGAAGGGAAAGGTGGAGGTCTATGTGGATGAGCTGGAGACCAAGGTCTCCACGGAGTTGTACTATCTGGATGCCAAGACCGATGAATGGGTCATGTATCAGACCCTGTACAGCGACGGTGAGAACCGTATCTGGGTCGATCTTGACAACATCCCCAAGTACATGCAGGATGCCGCCATCGCCATCGAGGACAAGCGCTTTGAAAGCCACAACGGCGTGGATTTCAGGGGCACGGTGCGTGCCATCCTCAGCACTTTGACGGGCCGGGGCGTGCAGGGCGGTTCCACCATTACCCAGCAGCTCATCAAGAACGTGACCGGCGACAACGAGAGTACCGTCAAGCGTAAGGTGGTGGAGATCTACCGCGCACTGGAGCTGGAGAAGCGCTATGACAAGGATCAGATCCTGGAAGCGTACCTGAACCGTATCTGCCTGGGCCAGTCCTGCTACGGCGTAGAGGCCGCGGCCCGCACCTATTTCGGCAAGAGCGTCAGCGAACTGTCGCTGGCCCAGTGCGCCAGCCTAATCGGCATTACCAACAACCCCAGCCAGTACGGCCCCTTTGAAGGAGAGTGGAGCCGGGAGGAGAACCGCAAGCGTGAGGTGCTGATCCTGGACGCCATGCTGGATCAGGGAAAGATCACCCAGGCAGAGTATGACGCCGCCAAGGCGGAAGAGGTCGTTTTTACCAACGGTTACAGTAATACCGGCAACTACTACGGCGATGCCGTGGTGGATACCACCCAGGAGCCGGAGGAAGAGGCAACGCAGGCGGTATCCCAGTACAAGGCCCGTAACTCCTACTTCACCGACGCGCTGATCGACGATGTGATCGAGGCGCTGATGGACAAGTTCGGCTATGACCGCAGTACGGCGGAAAGCGCCCTGTTCAGCAAGGGCTATAAGGTCTACACCACGCAGAATTACGAGTATCAGAAGATCGCCGAGAGCGTGTTCGAGGATCTCAGCAACACCCCCTATACCCGCACCAAGAGCACCGGCGAGACGGAGCAGCTGCAGGGCGCCATCACCATCATTGATCCCTATACCGGCTATGTGGTGGCCATGGTGGGCGGCACCGGCGCCAAGACGGCGGATCGCGGCTGGAACTGGGCCACCTCCGTGCGGCCCTGCGGTTCTGCCGCCAAGCCCATCAGCACCTACGCCCCGGCACTGGATCAGGGCATTATCACCGGCGCGTCCACCATCGACGATTACCCCGTGCTGGAGCTGAACGGCAGCCCCTATCCCAAGAACGACAACGGCCGCTTTCAGGGCCTTGTCACGCTGCGCCGCGCACTGGTGAGTTCTCTGAATACCTGCGCCGTGCGTGTCAATATGATGCTGGGCACCGGCAATTCCTATAATTTCATGACGGACCGTCTGGGCTTCACCACCCTGACCCAGTCCGACAGTGAGCAGGTGGGCGCCATGGCGCTGGGCGGCTATGCCAACGGCGTCACCACCGAGGAGATGGCGGCGGCCTACGGAGCATTCGTCAACGAGGGCATCTATACCCGTCCCCGTACCTTCACCCGCGTGGAGGACAGCAACGGCAATGTGATCCTGGAGAATGAGATCCAGTCCAACGTGGCCATGAAGGCCAGCACTGCCGCGCTGATGAACAGCATCCTCCATGACGTGGTCAACGGCGGCACCGGTTCCTCCGCCAATTTCAGCGGCATGACGCTGGCCGGTAAGACCGGTACCACCAACGATCAGAAGGACCGCTACTTCGTGGGCTACAGCCCCTACTATGTGGGCGCCTGCTGGGTGGGCTATGAGAGCAACAGCCGCGTGTCCTCCGGCGGCGTCAATCCGGCGGCGGCTCTGTGGAAGCAGGTCATGTCCCGCATCCATGAGGGTCTGGAGAACAAGAGCTTTTTCTCCTGCAGCGATCTGGTGCAGGTCACGGTGTGCGCCGACAGCGGCATGCTGGCCACCAACCTGTGTGAGGTAGATCCCCGCGGCAGCCGTGTGCGCACCGAGCTGGTGGCGGCGGACAATCAGCCCACGCAGCTGTGCACCATGCATG
>CAVBAZ010000282.1:0-3900 GCA_963593515.1 Bacteroidaceae bacterium | reverse complement strand
GCGCTTTCTTATTTGTTCAGATGCTCCGCCACAATGACGCGCTCATCCATCGGATAGTGCTTGTGGTTGATCTCCTGATAGTCCTCGTGACCCTTGCCCGCCAGGATGATCACGTCGCCCGGCTGGGCGTTGTCCATGGCGTAGTGGATGGCCTTGACGCGGTCCGGCTCCACGGCGTAGGCAGTGCAGCCCTTCATGCCCTCCAGAATGTCGTTGATGATGGCCATAGGCTCCTCCGTCCGGGGATTGTCGGAGGTGACCACGCTGAAATCCGCCAGCCGTGCCGCGATCTCGCCCATGACGGGGCGCTTGGTGCGGTCGCGGTCGCCGCCGCAGCCGAACACCACCACGGTGCGGCCCTTGGCAAAGCCCCGCACCGAGGTCAGCACGTTTTCCAGCGCGTCGGGCTTGTGGGCATAGTCGTTGAGCACGGTGAAGCTCTTGCCGGGGGTGGGGATGATCTCCATGCGGCCCTTCACGCCGTGGTTTTTCGCCAGCGCGTCGGCGCAGTCCTCAATGGACACGCCCAGGTTCCAGCAGGCAGAGATGGCGTCCAGCGTGTTATACACGGTGAAAATAGCGGGGATGCCTACATGGACGTGGGCCCATTCGGTGTCCGCCTCGGCGTCGTAGTCCACGCTACCGGCATGGAGCTGGATGTTCTTGGCGGAGAGGTCGGCCTCGCCCTTGGCGCTGTAGCTGAAGGTGCGGCAGGGGCAGTGGGCCAGCATCCGCTCATGCCACGGATCGTCGGCGTTGTAGATGGCCACATCGCAGCGGTCGAAGAGGATGGCCTTGGCGTCGCAGTAGGCCTCCATGGTATGGTGGAAGTCCAGATGATCCTGACTGAGGTTGGTGAAGATGCCCACGGCGAACCGGATGCCGTACACCCGATCCAGCACCAGTGCGTGGGAGGAGACCTCCATCACCACATGGGTGCAGCCCGCGTCAGACATCTGGCGGAACAGCCGGTGCAGCTCAAAGGATTCCGGCGTGGTGCGCTCGGTGTGCAGCACCTGATCGCCGATCATGTTCTGGATGGTGCCTACCAGCCCCACCTTGGCTCCGGCCTTCTGCTCCAGAATGCTCTTGATAAGATAGGTGGAGGTGGTCTTGCCGCTGGTGCCGGTGACGCCGATCATGGTCATCTCTTTGGCGGGATGGTCGAACCAGTTGCCGCCCATCAGGGCCAGCGCCTTGCGGGAGCTTTCCACCTGCACATAGGGGATGCCGCCCTCCGGTACACGCTCGCACACTACGCAGGCCGCGCCCTTTTCAGCGGCCATGGGGATAAAGCGGTGGCCGTCCACCGCTTCGCCGCTGATGGCTACGAACACGTCGCCCTTTTCGGTGGTGCGGGAGTCATAGCTGACGCCGGTGATCTCCGTCTCCATATCGGCGGTGGCAGAGAGGATCTCCAGACCCTTCAATACATCTTTCAGTTTCATGGAACGATCTCCTTTATCCTGTTTTGCGGCGGGTTATGACCGCGCTATTGCCAGTATAGCAGGCAGGAAACGCAAGTGAAATGGAATTACATGCTATAAATATTGCGAAAAGTGCGCATCAGTCCCGGACAGTGGTGTCGCCCAGTCGCACGGTGATGACCGTACCGGCGGGCACCTCCGTACCGGCCTCCAGCTCCTGACTGAATACCAGCACGGTGTTGGACTCCGAACTGGTGGTACCGGTGAAGCGGATCAGCAGTCCCGCGTTGGTGGCGGCGGTGTTGGCCTCGGAGGCGGTGCGTCCCACCAGAGAGGGCACCGTACACATTTTATCCGGTTTCTCGGCTCCGGCATACAGCACTACCGTGGATTTGCCGGGAATGATGGCGCCGCCCACGGGGGTCTGGTCGGTGATCTTCTCGCCGTCGCCCTCGATCTTGCAGGTGAAGCCCCGCTCCTTCATGCGATCCTTGGCTTCCTGCACCGTCATGCCGATGACGTTGGGCACGGTGGTGTCCACGCCCATCAGCTCCTCAGCACTGTAACTGGGCTCGATGCCCAGATAGGGAAGGATCTCCGCCATGATGGCGCTGGAATAGGGAGCCACCATGTTGCCGCCGGACACATAGGTGCCGGTGGAGCGGCTGGGGGTATCCATGGTGATCAGCATCATGATCTGGGGATCGTCCGCCGGTGCGAAGCACAGGAAGGAGACCACCACGTCGCCGGACTGGCCCTTATCGGCCGTACCGGTCTTGCCGCCGATGCGGTAGCCCGCCACCTGACCGTTTTTGCCGGTGCCGCTGGCCACCACGTATTCCAGACATTCCCGCACGGTGGCGGAGGTCTCCTCGCTGATGACCTGCCGTACCGGCGTATCGTCATGCTGCCAGATCACGTTGCCGTTGCTGTCGGTGATCTGCTGGGCAAAGTGGGGGGTGTAGAGATAGCCGCCGTTGACGCAGGCCGCCTGCGCCGTGATCAGCGCCAGCGGCGTTACGGTGAAGTTCTGGCCGAAGGCGTAGCAGGCCAGATCCAGCTGGGTGAAGTTGGCGTCCGCGGCAAACACGCCGGTAGCCTCGCCGCCCAGATCCACCCCGGTAGGGGACATGATGCCGAAGGAGCGCATGTACTGATAGAACTTCTCCGTGCCCAGCTTCAGGCCGTAGGAGATGAAGGCCGGGTTGCAGGAGTTACCCACCGTCTGCTGTAAAGTCTGCAGGCCGTGACCGGCCTTGTTGGAGCAGTGGATGGTATGGCCGGAAATATTCACCGCGCCGCTGCAATTGACGGAGGTGGTCTTGTCGATCAGTCCCTCCTCCAGCGCGGCGGACAGCGTCAGGATCTTGAAGGTGGAGCCGGGCTCATAGGTGTCGTTCAGCGCCTTGTTGCGCCATTGCTTCTGCTGGGCGCCTTCCTCGTCCAGCTCGCCCCGCTCCATCTGCTCCAGCAGCGTCTTGTCGGTGACGGTAGCAAAGTCGTTCAGGTCATAGTTGGGGAAGGAGGCCATGGCAAGGATGCCGCCGTTGCGCACGTCCATGACGATACCGGTGGCGCCGTTGGCGGGGGAAAAGGCGTCGCACATGTCCTTCATGCCCTTTTCCAGATAGTACTGCACGGTGGCCTCCAGCGTTACCTGCAGCTCGTCGCCGTTCTCCGGATCGAAGTACTGGGAGTATTCGTACAGCAGGTCGTTCTGGCCGTTGGCCTTGGCGGTCACCACAAGGCCGGACTGGCCCTGCAGCTCCTTGTCATACTCGGCTTCAAGACCGAATAGACCGGTGTAGTCCACGCCCACGAAGCCGATCACCTGCGCGGCCAGATCGCTGTATGGATAGTACCGCTTGGCATCGGTAGTCAGGAACACGCCCTTGACCTTGTTGTCGTTGATGTACTGCCGCACCTGATCGGCAATATCCTCGTCCACCCGGTATTTCAGCACCTCATACATGGAGTCGCTGCGGGCCATCTTTTTCAGGATGCCCTCCTCGCTGATGTCCAGAATTTTCGCCAGCACACCGGCCAGGATCTCCTTTGTCCACGCCACGGGGTTTTCCTCGTCATTCAGCGCGTCGTTGATCTCCTTGGGAGACAGGAAGATGGTCTCCGCTGTGGAGGAGATAGCCAGAATGTTGCCGGAGGCGTCGTAGATGGTGCCGCGGTTGGCGGTGACCACGCTGCTGCGGGTCTGCTGGCTGACGGCCTTGGACTGCAGCTCCTCGTGACGGGTGATTTGCAGAGAGTACAGCTTGAAAAACAGCACGATGAACATGCCGATGCCCATGATCAGCATCAGCACGAAGGTGCGGCTCTGGATGACGCGGTTGGCCCGGCGGATGGATTCGTCCTTCCGGCTGGGATTCTGTCGGTTCTGCGGGTAGTTCTGCGGCATAATGGCACTCCTCGTATAATAAGTTTCAAAGTTAATATTTCAGGTATCAGCAGGCTTTGA
>CAVBAZ010000281.1:0-3454 GCA_963593515.1 Bacteroidaceae bacterium | reverse complement strand
TCAAAATTTTCTTGCATCACCTACTTGACTTCATACCATTGGACTTTTAAGTAAGAGAAGGATAGCAGAAACACCGCAAAAATGCACGGGGTTCGTAACTCTTGTCCCGGTCAGGGGATAGGAAGCTTCACTGTCAGTTTTGCAAAGCAAAATTTATCATCATAGTATATAGGATGGCTTCCTCTTCCGAAATAAATCTCAAGCTTCTTATGATAATATTCCGCCGCACTTTCTATCCCAAGTTTGGATAGCCACCCGTAAATCTTATCCAGTGTCCTGATGTAAGGAACTCCTATATACGCCGTACAGCCAAGAAGCGATTTTTGTGCTTCCAATCCCGTTTCCGCTTCTGCAACTGCCTGCATGTTGCCGGAAACATATGCATAAACCACAGCACAGCAATACATACTCAGTTTTATATCATCGTAGATGGAATCCTTGATTGGGGCTAAGTCCATATACACCTCACGAATATGATAAAACAATTCTCTAGCTTCCTGTACCCGCCCCATTTCAAAATATACCGTTTCCAAAAGCAGCGATACCTCCGCCGCATAAAAACGACTCTCAGGAAGCATGTCATTCAGCTGTCTGACAGCAGCCTCTAGTACTTTTGCCGCTCTCACGAAGTCGCCCATACGATACAAGGCTTTTCCCAGTGCACACGATATTTTCCTGATAATCTCTGCCATGTTTTCCCCATTACAAGAAAAATCAAATCCAAGTCTCTCCTCGTTTTCCTTCTTCAGTACGACATCCATATGGGTGCAAAAGCTTCTTTCCGTCTCAATTACATATTCGGTGAATATATCCCCTTCTATAAGCAGGTACTCAAACTCCTTGTACACTTCTCTCCGCATATCTGGTGTTCTTTTGTTGTAGTTACCTTTTCCTTTGATAATAGTCCTTCCGACAGCCTCCGAAATCTTCAAACACGCCTCAGGAAGATACGTATCATCCGCGGATACACCGCATGCTTTCATATCATCCAGCACACTTCTTGCTTTCATCAGGCATCTTCTTGCAGTATCAATGTCGGTGTAACTCAGTTCATCTGCCAGTTCATGATAAATCCAAAACAACGTCTCTGGTGTCAATAAGTCCGTAAGTTCACTGTTTTCTTCAAGAAGATGTACTATCTGGTGTGCCGTTTCCGCCGGATCATTGGCTATATACAACTCCTCCCGTAGCATATAAAACTCCCATTCCAATGGAAGCGCTAATTTCAAAGTATTCTGAATGAACTCTTCCTTTTGCGTCAACCGCAAAAAGTGTAGTACTTCTGGTGAGCGCTCCACCTCATACCATTTGCTCACAAACCCCTCCACACCGTCCCAAGTAGGCTTGACGGTCTCGTCATTCATGCAGACCATGCGGGGCAGATCATGCATGGTAAATGTACTCTCACCATCACATTGAAGCCAGCCGCTTTTGCTGAGGTACTGGGCGGCGTTCCACCATTCTTTGCTGATATTTTTGCGCAGCAAATCGGCACTGATACCGCTGTGTCCGGTAAGACACATACAGCTCAGCACATGCTTTGCCGCCTCGTTCATATTGGCCAGGCGGAACAGGGTTCGCAAATGGTAAAGCATATTGCCATATTGCAGCACATTATTATGCCAGGATTCCACCTCGTTTTCGTCATCACAGCTTCCGGCCCGCAGCCTGTCCAGCAGTCCGGCCGCCGTTATCCTGCCATAACTGTATCGAATGGTACAGCCCGCAATATTGGCCACCAACGTGTTCTGCTCGATCAGCGTCATGATCTTCCGCAGCGACGCACGATCCCGTATCTCCCTGTCGTCATCGCGCATCAGCCACAGCAGGTCTTTCTCTTTCAGCGGACTGATAGGGAGCGAGTCGTATTCATTCTCTCTTGGGAAATGAAACTTCGTCGTAAATACCAGCCGCACCGGAAGCCGCAGCAGCTCATAAAACTCCTCGCAGCGGCGCAGCGCTCCAGTATCCGCGCCATCCTCCGCGTCGAAGCCGTCAATGATAAGGACGGTCTTTTCATCACAGTCGGAAAGGCACTTGATGATCTCACGGTAACGCTCGTCCAGCTGAAGCTGAAGCGTCGCCGCGTCATTGGTGGCGATATTGAGGATCGTCTGGCGCAGCGTCCCAGCAAACGGAACGATCTGAAAATCAAATTCATTTTTGTATCTGGCCGCGAACTCCGACGCTAAGCTGGACTTGCCCATGCCGGGCTTGCCCCAGATAAACACAGGCTTCTTCTCTGGCTTATGCAGCATCTCAAGCAGCGCCTTGTATTCATCCTCGCGGCCCAGCAGGCCCTGTACAGAGCGCTTCTCCACCCGCAGCCGCAGACGGGCCGGGTCGGTGAGCGCCGCCAGCTGCCGCAAGGCCGCTTCCAGCTTCTCCATGCTCCAGCGCATAGCGGGCGGCGTCAGCGTCTTACGGAACAGCTTCGTCAGACACCGGCAGAGCTGGTTCGTCAACTCGCCGCTCCCCCACGCCTTCTCGAAATCATACCGCGCCGTGGGCCAACGATCCAGCGATGCCGGCCACCGCCCAAGTATTTTCTGGAAAAGCATTGCGCCCAGCGAGTAGACGTCTGCCGCCGTACTAACGTTGTCCGGCAGGTAGGGATCGCCCGATCCGGCGGAGGTCCCTACCAATACAGGTTTGCCGTGACCAAGCTCGTCCTCGTGCAGAAGGCTGTCCAGATCGATCAGCGTAACGCCGCGGTCTTCATCTTTAACGAGGATATTCGCGGTCTTGATGTCCAGCAGGAGCCATCCCTTCTTGTGAAACGCCGCCACCACGTCAGCAAGGTCGCACAGCACTTTGAGATACTCGTGAAGCGTCTCAAACTGTTTTTTATCCATCGTCTGGCCATCGACAAGCGCCGTGACCGCATAGCGCACGCCTTCCTGAGATTCATAGTCGTCCATAATAGCCGGAATAAAGTTTGCAAGGCCGTTATTGGTAAGCTCCACATGCGTTTTGCAGCAGTGCCGGAATCGCTCGTACTGGCTCTCGGAGAGGGCGCCGTCGCCATCCAGCCGCTTCAGCGTCACCAGAAGGGCAGGTTCATCCTGTTTTCCGCGGCGCTTTGCCCGGAAAGCCGTCCGGCTACCGCCCCTTCCAAGTTCATCTTCAATTTGAAAGGATTCCTGTGCATGCGTTCTTGTATTTGTCAATGTTAATACATTCTCTTCCATTTGTTTCTCCTTACGGAATTTCGTTTGATTCCATGGTATCACCGATGCATGCGCAGGTCAAGCACAGGCTCCCACATGGTGTTCTTTTTGTCGAAAAACAGAAAACTTTTTCGTCTGTGATTGTAAATTCTGCCGCTCTATGGTATAATTTCAGAAAAGCTGCAGGAGGTGCAGATATGCCGGAGGTCCACAACACAGCTTACGCCATGAGAAGGCTCACCGATCCCGAGGTGTACGCCGCATACATCGACACCATTCAAAGA
>CAVBAZ010000280.1:0-7069 GCA_963593515.1 Bacteroidaceae bacterium | reverse complement strand
GACAAGTACATGGCGGCCAAGCCGGAGGCCGAAGCCCTGCTGAAGCAGTACGACCCCACCAAGCTGAAAGAGAGCGACTATACAAAGGACAGCTGGAAGACCTACACCGACGCCTACGCCGTGCTGGAGGCCGACGTAGCCTATCGCGTCGTGGGCGGCACCACCGAGGATTACGCCATGCTGACCGGCTTCAGCCAGCACATGACGGCGCTGAAAAACGCCTATCGCGCACTGACCAGCGCCACGGACGTGACGGTGTCCTTTACCTATATCAACAACTTCTCCGCCCTGTACCCCAGCTTCGGCGGCACGAGCCTGTATACCAACGGCAGCCTGACGCTGGCAGCGGGCAGCGCCAACCTGCTGGGCGCGTACAACGCGGCCAATATCACGCTGGACACCCACGATGACAAGAGCCTGCCCGGTTACGATTATATCAATAGCGGCGATACTGACCCGCGGTTTATGGTGTTCATCAACGGCAACTGCGCGGGACTGTATATCTGGTCTTTCCGTGAGAGCCAATTCGCCAATTACGACTGGCGCAATGTGCAGCTGCACAACGGCGACAGCGTGAAAATGGTGCGTGTCGCCCTGCCCCTGCTCAACAGCGAGGCTTCCAGCGGCCTTGACAACTCTGTCTGGCAGCTTCTGAGCGCCAGCGAGGAGCACTATCAGAACAGCGAGGCCCTGATCCACATGACCGCCCCCGGCAGCGCCAAGGTGGGCGACAAGGCGAAGTTCTCCGCCACCGTGACGGGCGCCAGCACCACCAACCTGGGCAGCGGCAAGAGCGCCGCGGGCATCACCCTGTTCATCAGCGACCCGTCTGAGACGGAGGCTCTGTCCCAGCCCACCCACAAGACCACCGCCGCCACCGGCGCGGACGGCAGCCTGCAATACGTATTCACCCAGCCGGGTTGGTACACCGTGGCCATGTTCAACGTGACGCCGGATGACTATACCCGCTTGGATATCTACAGCAGCATGACCGTGGGCGAGTATTACTCCCTGTACGGCGGCGACTACGCCCTGATCCACGTGACCGAGGCGGACGATACCGACGCGCTGCTGAAGCAGTACCGCGCCGAAAAGGCCGCCGAGGCCAAGGCGTATTTTGACAGCTTCCACGACTATGACTTCGCGGCGGCGGACTACGAGGCCTTCAAGGCCCAGTACGAGACCCTGACCGCCAACCTGAACGCGGCCACCGAGCTGACGGCTCTGATGGACACCTTCGACGCGGACTTCGCCCGCTTGAAGGAGCTGGGCGCGGCGACCATCGACCACGCGGCGATCATCGCCGGCCTGCGGCAGAACCTGTCCTATCTGCCCGACGATCTGAACGACCTGAACGCCAACTACAAGCAGCTGGTGCAGGACATTCAGACGGTCTACGGCGGGCTGAACAGCTATCAGAAGAAGCTGCTGTCCGCCAACGAGACCAAGCGCCTGAACGCGGTGGCGAAGATCGACGCCGAGGGCCTGACGGCGCTGGTCGTGGTGAATCTGGCAATCGACGTCAACGAAAACGATCTGCCCAGAAAGAACGACACCGGCAACCCCTATTTCGGCCTGCCCAACCTCAAGTGGGTGGTGACGCCCAATGTGGACGGCACCGTTCCCGCCCCTAATTGGAGTCACACTGGAAACCTTATGCCCAGCAGCGGTAAGGCGGGCGACCATGTGTTCATCCGCTACTATCTGGACACTACCGACGCGAAATACTGGCCCGTGTGGTCGGTGGACGGCGGCACGACGTGGAACCTGATGGAGCCGCAGACGCTGGTCACGCCCAACAACCTGCAAACGGCATACGACGGCTACTATCTGGCGGAGTACGCCATCCCGGCTGACGCCGCCGCAGGCAGCACTATCACGTTCAAGGTGAAGATGATCTCCAAGACGGAGTATCAGGCCATGACCGCCGACAGCGAAGAGGCCGTGGCCGCCGCCCGGAGCGCCGCACTGGCCCATCTGGAAACGGTGAAGAACGGCCTGAAGGGCAGCGTCGTGGACAAGGCGTATCAGGCTGGCGTCAAGGCCATTCAGGCCGCCACCTCCGTGGCCGCCGTGGAGAGCGCCTATCAGGACGCGGTGCTGGCTATGAAGGACGCCGCCACCGGCTTCGGCAAGGTACACGTCATCGTGGAGAACACCACCTTCACCAGCGACATGTGGCCGAAGAACAAGGAGTACTGGGATGGCACTCTGGTTGACACCTGGGTCGACCTTGAGTACGACAGCACCATGATGACCTGCATCGTGGCTGCGTTGGATAAGTTCGGTTACAAGCAGAGCGGTGCTGAGAGCAACTACATCGCCACCATCAACGGCCTGAGCGAAAAGGACGGCAATGCGAAGTCCGGCTGGATGGGTACGCTGAACGACTGGTTCACCAACTATGGCTTCGGCGCGTTCAGCGTGGCCGAGGGCGACCTGAGTGATGGCGACGTGATCCGCGTCATGTACACCAACAACACCACCAACGACAACGCGGGCGGTGACCTGGGCGGCACCTGGGGCAACAAGAACACCACGCTGAGCGACCTGACCGTATCCGGCGGCCAGCTGCTGGGAGAGTTCACCCCCGGCCAGTCCGGCGGCACCTATGAGTACACGCTGGCTATCGACAGTGCCGAGGCCGACATTCAGGTGACGCCTACCGCGGCCAACAAGAACTATCTGACGAAGATATTCCTGAATGAGAAGGTCACAGACAACACCGAGGGCTTCAGCTTCTACAAGCGGACGCAGACTATCCCCGTCAAGGCGGGCGATGTGATCTATGTGGGCTGCGGCGAGAACGGCTGGCCCACCATGAACGGCAGCGGCCAGCGCGGCACATGGTACGTGCTGCGGGTGATCGATGTCAACGCCGACGCCAGCGCCGTGACGGGTATGATAAACAATCTGCCGGAGGTCTCCTCTGTGAAGTACGGCAACTATCAGCTGTACGTGAACGCTGTGGCTGCGGCCCGTGCTTCCTACAACGCACTGAGCAAGGAGCAGCAGAAGCTGGTCGATACGACAGAGCTGGAGAAGCTGGAAGCCGCTATCGCTCAGTTCCAGGCCATCGACGAGGTGAAGGATCAGCTGGACAAGCTGCCCAGCGCTGGCGACCTGACCATCGAGGATCAGGAGGCCGTTAAGGCTGCCAAGGAGGCTTACGACAAGCTGACGCCGGAGCAGAAGGCGGAATTGACCGGCATGGAGATCGACAAGATGGGTGAACTGACCACCCGCATGGACGAGATCGTGAAGGATAATTCCAAGCCCAATCCCGGCAAGCCCGGTAACGGCGGCAGCTCCAGCTCCACCGACGACAAGAAGAACGACGGTAAGGACGTGAAATCCGGCAACACCGGCGACGCGGGTATCACCCTGTATCTGGGCATGGGCCTTGTGGCTGTCATGGCTGGCGCGGTGATCGTCACCCGTAAGCGCAAGGAGAACTAACAACTAACCTTTCCCGTGATTTTTCTCTATATGGCAGAAGCGGAGGCGCGTCAAGCGCCCCCGCTTTTGCTATTTTGTAGGCTGGGATCATTCCATTCCGCTTCGCAAAAAGTCTTCCAGATACTGCCTGCTCACCCTCCATTCCCTTCCGATTTTCATTGCAGGGATGAGTTGCTGAGCAATCATCTTTCGTATTTGCTGCTTCGTAGTCTTGAGCAAGGCTGCGGTCTCGGCTACGGTGAGAAGTTCGGTTACGCCCACGGATCGTCGTCCTTTCTCGCAGCCATGCTCTTTTCCTCTTTATACAAGAAGTTGTGCAGTCGACGCAGGTCGTGGCAGGTTAACCCCCAGTCGCCGGTTTCGTTACGATGAGGCTTGACGCCATATCTTTCGCAGCTCTTTCTCAGGTTCTCTTTGTCCATTTCCAGCAGACGGCACACCTCCTTGATGCTGTAAAATTCATTCAAATCCGCATACGAAATATATTGAATCATACTACGATCCTCCTTTGGCGTGAGATAAAATGATTTGAGATTTGTGCATAGAAATCAATATTCTTTGGCACAGCTCACGCTTCCTTATACGTATGTTTGTTATTTCATTTTAAAATCAAATAAAATGATAAGCTAAAAGAATTTGAACGAGTGATAAAACGTAGCGAAATGCCCTGATTTTGCTGCGCTGCCCTACGGAATTGCAAATTTCGATTGATTTTGCTAACAGAATATGCTAATATTAGCGTGTTAGAGGGAGGTGTTTGCTATTTTACCAAACGAACTTCTTGAGTTAGCAAACAGTGTTTGCAAACAGAAAGCCGAATCGCAAACAGTTGAGTGTAAAGCGGCACATGTGGATTGTCCGAAGCGGCTGTATGACACGCTATCCAGCTTCTCCAATCAGGACAGCGGCGGCGTACTGCTGTTTGGCATAGACGAGACCGCCGGATTTCAGGTAGTCGGCGTCTACGATGCGCAGGACTTACAGAAAAAAGTTACAGAGCAGTGTAATCAGATGGAACCGCCGGTTCGTGCCGTATTCACATTGGCTGAGACCGACGGCAAATGGATCTGCGCCGCAGAGATCCCAGCTGTGGATCTGGCGGAACGCCCCTGCTATTACCGCGGTGCTGGGCGTATCAAGGGCTCCTATGTCCGTGTGGGCGATGCAGACCTTCCCATGACGGACTATGAGCTTTACAGTTACGAAGCGTTTCGCCATCATCTGCATGATGATGAACGCCCTGTGGAACGTGCCGATCTTGCTATGTTGGATACGGATAAGCTGGAGCGTTATATCCTTCAGCGCAGAGCAGATCGTCCCGGATTTGCCCAGCTTTCCCGCCAGCAGACGTTGGAAATGCTGAATATCACACGAAACGAAAAAGTGACATTGGCTGCCGTGCTGAACTTCTGTATCTACCCGCAGGGCTATTTTCCGCAGTTGGGCGTCACCGCAGTAGTTGTACCGGGAACGCAGATCGGTGATACCGATGCGGACGCTGCTCGTTTTATTGACAACAAGCGCATTGAGGGCACCATTGATTCTATGGTGGAGGAGACGGTCGGGTTCTGCCGCCGGAACATGAAGATCCGCACGATCATCGACCCCGACACTGGCGCCCGAAGTGACCGTCCGGAGTATCCGGTGGAGGCGATCCGCGAGGCAATCCTGAATGCGTTGATCCATCGGGATTACAGCATCTATACGGAAGGTACGCCCGTGCAGGTCGACCTCTTTACTGACCGGCTTGAGATCCACAGTCCCGGCAGTCTTTATGGTCGTATGACGGTTGAGCAGCTGGGGATCGCCCGTCCCGACCTGCGCAATCCCGCGCTGGCGGTTATGACAGAGGCGCTGACCGGAGCAGAGAATCGCTATTCCGGTATCCCTACCATCCGTAGAGCCATGAAGGAATATGGCCTGCCGGAGCCGGTATTTGAGAACCGGCGCAATGAATTTGTCGTGACATTATTTAACGGCACAACAATGACCACCGCACCCATTGAGGTGAAACCAGAGAAGAAAGATTTACTTGCTTTCTGCCGGACGCCGCGTACCCGCCGTGAGATTGCCGATTACCTTGGGATCAAGACGGTGTTCTATGCCATGGGGCATTATGTGCAGCCTCTTTTGCAGGCGGGAAAGCTGGCAATGACACTGCCGGAAACCCCGAAGAGCAGCAAGCAGAAATACTATACGCTTTGATAGCTATTGTAGCAAAGCGGCATGAGGAATATCCAATAACAGGGAAAAATAAAAGCCGGTTTTGTACGACAAAAATACGACAAAACATGAGAACCAACTGTATATGAAGTGAGTCTGTCGTACGAAAAAAGCCCGCAAACCCTGATGTTTACAGGGCTTGCGGGCACCTTAACCGCTTCACACGCAGGAGGTCACTGGTTCGAGTCCAGCAGTCTCCACCAAGAAAATCCTCGTAACCATGCGGGTTACGAGGATTTTTCATTTTCTGACTTTTTGGCATTTGTTAGTAACGTGTTAGTAACCGCGTTTATCAGTGTTTCCGGGTCAAGGTGTGTGTAGACGTTGGCGGTGGTGGAATAATTGGCATGGCCGAGGACTTTTTGAAGAATTTCAGGGGCAAGACCTTCCTTGACTGCGCGGGTGGCGTAAGTGTGCCGCGTGGCGTGGGGGGTCTTTCTTTTTATCTTGAGCTTTTCCAGCAAAGGGTAGTAGTCACGCCGACGGAAGTTGGCGGGAACTTTCTGCCCTTCGTAGACTGACAGGAGCAGATCGCCATCGGCCTTCTGGGCGAAGTATTCAAAGTAGGCTTTGCCCTCCGGCCTGATGGGAATAATGCGATTCCGGCCCGCTTCCGTTTTCTCGCCGCCCACCACATAATCCTTGTGGTAGTCCTTCAACGGCAGGCTGAACAACTCGCCGATGCGCATGCCGGTGGCAAGGAGCATGAGGACGATCTTGGCGGCGTCGCTGCCGTCCTGCTCCAGCTTTTTGATCTCGGCGGCGGTGAAAATCTCTTTTTCCTTTTTGACGTTCTCCGGCAGCTTCACAAACCGGGCAAAGTTTGTGGTACAGATTTCTTCACGCACGGCCCATGTGGACATCTGGGTGATAAGCTGTTTGTATTTGTTCACCGTGGAATGGCTTTTATCCATGTACTTATCAAGGACGGCCTGAAAGTCTGCGGTGCGGAGGTCACGGAATTTCCGGTTATGCAGCGGCTCAAATACATCATAGGCGCGGTCATAGGATTCAACGCCCTTCTCGCCGATCTCGCGGTAGTGTTCAACCTTCCATTCCTCAAAGACTTCCTTGAAGGTCATATTATACCGTTCGGTAAGGCTCTTGCCGGAGAGCTTTTCCAGTGCGGCCAGCGCGTCGGTTTTCTTTTCGTAATAGCCAATGATAACACGATTCTTGGTGGCTGCCCACGGCCTTTTGCGGCGGCCTGAGAGCTTATAGACGCTTCCGGCACCGTTGGGCCGCTTCAACGCCCTGCGTGGCTCTTTCGTCTGCTTTTTTCCGCACCACGGGCAAAAAGCGGACGAATCCGGCATTTCCTGTTTGCATGATTTGCGTTAGTGTAAAGTTTTCGTTGGCAAAATAAAAAGGAAAGCGGATAAACCGC
>CAVBAZ010000279.1:0-4227 GCA_963593515.1 Bacteroidaceae bacterium | reverse complement strand
GAAGCGGTTTATCCGCTTTCCTTTTTATTTTGCCAACGAAAACTTTACACTAACCATTGTTGTGCTACTTGTCAACTTCAAAGAACCCACTGTGCTGCGGGCAAGCGCATCAGTCTTGGCTTTCATTGTCCCGCTGCCGGGAAGCGGACATCTGTCGCTTGCAGTACAGCAGGGCGTAGCCCAGCATCACCGCACTCACCGCCAGAAAGATCCAAAAAACCGGAGAGTGGAAGTCCAGCCGATTACCCAGAATGGTAAAGCACACCGTGCCCGGATAGATGGCCAGCCATGAGCTGACCAGATACGTCCCGTATCCGGTGCGCAGCATGCCGAACAGCACGCCCAGCACCTCCATGCTGAGACCCAGCGAGTGGATGACGAAGCAGGAAGCAAAGCCCATCTCCTGCGACGGATCAAAAAAACGCTTGATGCGGGGATGACGGTCCAGCAGATCGTTCAGGTCAGAGGGGTCTGTGTGACGGCCCACCAGATAAGAGGCCGTCAGGCTGATGACCAGTCCCACCGCATTGATGACCAGCGCCGCGGGCAGGGGAAACACCAGCGCCACCGATACCACCAGCACATGATACACCACCGCCACGGAGATGCCTTTCAGTGCGTAAAGCCCCAGCGCCACCAGAACGGCCAGCGCCGGCTTGTCCGCCACCAGCTGGGGCATCGTGCCCAGATCGATCACGCCGCACAGGGTCAGCACGCCCAGCACGACGGCCAGCGAGGCCATGGCCAGAACCGGCGCATAGCCCTTCCATTTTGATTTCTTCATGAACAGGGAAACTCCTTGAGATGAAATAAGGTGCTGCGCGAATTATTGGGGCTTGTGCATCCGTTTCTTCACGGCCCGTCCTGTCGGCGTGGCGGCCAGACCGCCCAGCGCCGTCTCCCGGAACTCCACCGGCATGCGGCGGCCCACCTCGCCCATGGCGTCGATGACCTCGTCCACGGGGATGCGGCTCTCCACTCCGGCCAGCGCCATGTCCGCCACACTGACGGCGTTCACCGCGCCGACCACGTTGCGCTTGACACAGGGGACTTCCACCAGTCCCGCCACCGGATCACACACCAGACCCAGCAGGTTTTTCAGCGCCATGGCCACCGCGTGGCCGATCTGCGCGCCGGTGCCGCCCCGCAGGGCCACCAGTGCGCCCGCCGCCATGGCGGAGGCTGTGCCGATCTCCGCCTGACAGCCGCCGGAGGCACCGGCGATGCAGGCCCGGTAGGCGATCACCGCGCCGATGCCGCTGGCCACATACAAAGCTTCCAATATCTGGTGCTGGCTCAGCTCCTCATACTTGCACAGGGGCAGCAGTACCGCCGGAAGCACGCCGCAGGCCCCCGCCGTAGGGGCGGCCACGATGCGCCGCATGCAGGCGTTGGACTCCGCCATGCTCAGCGCTTCGGCAATGACCTCGCTGACGTAGCCGCCGGACATGGCTTCGCCCCGGATGCAGTATTGCCGCATCTTCATGCCGTCGCCGCCCACCAGACCGCTGACGGAGCGCTTGCGGCCCGTGTAGCTGTCCGCCGCGTCCACCATGGCCTGCCATGTGGTCAGCATCTTGGCCATGGACTGGTTGCGGGTCACCTGCCGGGTCTCCATATCATCTTCCAGTACGATCTCCCAGAAGGGTTTGCCCTTCTCGGCCATCAGGTCAAAGATTTCCTTCATCGAATCCAGAGACATCGTCATCCTCCTCCTTATCGTAGTAGATAATGGACAGTATGCCCGGCAGCTGGCCGATGAAATTCACCTGCTCCGGCTTGATATGCTGGTCGATCTCAATGATCATCAGAGACTCGCCGCCCCGCTTGTGCCGCCACATGCTCATGTTGGCGATGTTGATGCGGAACTGGCTGAGGATGGTGGTCACCGCCGCCTCGGAGGAATAGTAGTCCAGATTGCGGATCACCAGCGTGTTGTACTCGCCGGTGAAGCTGACCTTGATGCCGTCCAGCTTATCCACCATGATACGGCCGCCGCCCAGACTGCTGGACTGCATCTCCAGATGCTTGCCGCCCTCGCCCCAGGCTTCGATGACCGCCGTGTTGGGGTGGGCATCCCGCAGGTCGATGGTGTCGATGGTGTAGCTGAGACCCTCCTTCTTCGCTTCCTCGAAAGCGGAGGGGATGCGGAGGTCATCCGGCTTCATGCCCAGCAGTCCCGCCACCAGCGCCCGGTCGGTGCCGTGGCCCAGTCCCGTGTCGGCAAAGGAGCCGTACAGGTGGATGGCGGCCTTGGTGGGCTTACTGCCCAGCAGCGTGCGGGCCATGCTGCCGATGCGGGCCGCGCCCGCCGTATGTGAGCTGGAGGGGCCGACCATCACCGGCCCGAGAATATCAAAAATATCCATAGTGCTCCTCCCGTGATTTTTCTCTTTCCTGATTGTACCACAGTCGGGCGCAAAAGGGAAGTAAAGAAATCGCGGGCAGGGTCACGGTTTTCATCAGGTCAGCAGCTTGAACAGCATCACCACCGCGCCCAGCACCACCAGCACCACGCCGGTGGCCCGGTTCAGCGTCTTTGGCGTGGCCTTGTTGGCGAACACGGCGGCGATCCGCGCCCATACCAGCGTGAACACCACGCATAGCCAGAACACCGTCCAGTCCGGCGCGCCGCCGATGGCGAAGTGGGAGATGGCCCCGGTCAGCGCCGTGAAGGTCATGATGAACACGCTGGTGCCCACGGCGGTTTTCAGCTCGTAGCCCAGTACGGAGGTCAAAATCAGCAGCATCATCATGCCGCCGCCTGCGCCCACAAAGCCGCAGATAAAGCCGATAAGAACGCCGCAGACGATGGACTGGACGGCCCGCTTTTTAGCGGACACCGCCATCATGGCTTCCTTGGTGGTCATGACGGGCCGCAGGATGAACTTGACGCCCAGCAGGAACGTCATGAACACGGAAAAGCCGCCCATGGTGGCGGAGGGCACCAGACTGGCGATATAGCTGCCCACCACCGTAAAGGCCAGCACGCTGGCCATCATAATAAGACCGTTGCGCACGTCCAGATTTTTGTTTTTACCGTAGGTATAGGCGGAGACGGCGCTGGCCAGCACGTCGGAGGACAGGGCGATGCCCACCGCCATATAGGGATCCATGTCCAGAAACGTGATGAGCATGGGGCTGATGACAGCGGCGGCGCTCATCCCGGCAAAGCCGGTGCCAAGCCCCGCGCCCATTCCCGCAAAAAAGGTCACAAGGACGGTAAATAACACTTCCATATGCTTCATTCTCCTTTTAACAGCTCGTCCAGATTGTCGTTCATCATGGTCAGCGTTTTCAGAAAGGCTGCCTTGGTCTCGGCATCGATGCCGCGGAACAGCCGCTCCAGAAACGCCTCCTGTAATTGCCGTCCCTGCCGGATGATGGGCTGCGCCTTCTCCGTGCAGCAGAGCCGGGTCTTGCGCCGGTCGCCCGCCACCGCCTGACGGGTCAGATAGCCGTCCCGCACCAGCTTGTCCACGTTCACCGACACCAGATTGGCTTTGATCTTCCGGATCTCCACAATATCCGCCGCTGTGCTGTACGCCGGATTGTTGGCCAGAAACAGCAGAATGTCAAAGGCGGTCTGGGGCAGATTCAGCTCACGGCACAGGGGCTTGCACGCCCCGCCGTAGGCCAGCGCTACCTTCCGGGAAAACTCCATACTGAGGTTCATAGGATATTCCTCCAAAAAGATAAAGTTCAAATTTGAAGTAAAATATAGCAGAAAAGACCGACGTTGTCAAGAGTGAGAGCATCAGTGGTTCTACTGAAAAATTTGATATCACGCTTGACAAGTAAACTTGGCAATGCTACAATGATGACAAGAAAACTTGGCAAGGAGGTGGCGATATGAACAAGGAGGATATCCTAGCCATCAGCCGCAGGGAGAACCAAAACAGGGACTTGGCTGAGATGGAGACTGCCGCGCAGGCGGGCAGTATTGCAAGCCGTGTCGGCGCCGGTGTATGCTGTCTTGTCTCGGTCGTTTTTGTTTGGGCGACCAATACGCTGCTGTACAGTCCATGGGTCATCTATTTCAGTATCCTCGGCACCCATTATCTGGTGAAGTTCAGAAGGGTAAAGAGGAAAACCGATCTGGCGCTCACCGCTTTATATCTCGCCATGTGTCTGTTGTGCTTTGTCCTGTTTCTCCTGCGGCTTGCTGAGGTGAAAGTTTGAAACAAAGTAAGAATCGCGAACACCCCGAAAAAGAGCGCAAAAACC
>CAVBAZ010000278.1:0-2063 GCA_963593515.1 Bacteroidaceae bacterium | reverse complement strand
AGCCGCAGGAGGACACCAAACGACCCGAAAGTAAGACAGATGCTCCCGAAAAACCCGAACCCACTGGTGAGGAACAGTCCGCTGTGTCGGAGCAGCCGACTACGCCCGAACAGCCGGAGATGCCCGCGCCTGCGCCAACACTGGCGGAGAAACCGGAACAGACCGTGCCGGAAGTTGCTCCCGCGCCGGAGCCCGCTGCCAGCGGGGACATCTACTCCATCGCGGAGGCTATTCGGGTGGGTAACGAGTACGCAAGAGCGCAGTACGGCGTGACCGTCGACACCAGCATGACCACGTCCAACTCCAGCTTCTTCCCCGGTACGGCGGACAGCGTGGCATGGCTGGCGGAGAATGGTGGGCAGGCGGCACTGACCGCCGCAGTGCGGGGCAACGTGGACGCCACCTTCGCTTGTCTTGCCGCTATGGACGGCGCGGAAACGGTCAGCGCGTATGCGCGGTTCAACTGCACTGTTCGCTACAACGTGGCATCGGACGAGTACGTCGTGGTGGTGCTGTACGGATAAGACAACTGAATACCCGACCAAAAGGCCGACAGCATATGCTGCCGGCCTTTTGCATTGGGAGAAAGGATGAGTATGAAGAAAACCATTCCCAAGCTGCTGACGCTTGTGTGTCTGCTGGTGGCTGTCATGGGGCTGTCCATCGTGACCGCCCACGCTGCCACAGTCACAGGCATCGTTAGCAGCGGCAACGAGTACCGCTATCATGAGGACAAGTCGCCTGTGTCCCAGTGGGGGCCGTACACCAGCAACAAGCTCAAGTATTTCACCCGAAACGACACCGGGGAGACTGTTCCCGCCTACTGCATGGAGCCGGAAGTGCGATCCGCCAGCGGTGATTTGCAGTATTCTTCCACATCGTGGAGTGATCTGACGTGGAATCAGCGGTATGCCGTGACGCTGGCTATGGCCTATGGCTACGGCGGCAATTACGGCTTCAATATGCACCCGGACTGCGCGCAGTTGGCAACGCAGGCAGTGGTGTGGGAGTTCGTATGCGGCTACCGCAGCCCGGTGTACCCTTACACGCTGTATGACACCACCTGCGCCAACCTGTTCCACTACGCGGGCGATGATGTGGCGGTGGCGTACAACATCATCATTGACCGCATCATGAATCACGGCAAGATACCCAGCTTTGCAGTGCGCTATCGCAGCCAGCTCAGTGACGGCAACGCCATCCAACTGACGTGGGACGGCAGTAAGTATGTGGGCACGGCCACAGACACCAATGGTGTGCTGTCGCAGTATTACTTCAACACCAATATCAGCGGCGTTACGGTCAATCAGAGTCGGAACACACTGACCGTGACAGCTACGAAGGATGCGGCGGAAAAGCTGAACGGTTATATTAGCAGCGACTATGGCTATTCACTGGATGTGGAGGGTACGGAGTCCGTGCTGTTAGAACCCAGTAACGGCAGTAACTACCAGGCGTGTGCGGCACTGACCTCGCTGCCCGATCCCGTGTGGGCGTATGTCCACTTCAAGGTAAACATTCTGGAAGAAAAAGGAAGCATTGCCGTCCGCAAGGTGGATGCCACGGGTGCATTTCTCGCCGGTGCGGAGCTGCTGTTGGAAACCTCTGTGGATGGCAAGACATGGGTGGAGGTCAGCAGAGTGACCACCGACAAGACCTGTATTGCCAAGTGGAGCGACCTCAAGATCGGTGTGCAGTACCGCGTGACGGAAACCAAAGCTCCCGCAGGTTATGCCCTTCTGACCGATCCACTGTTTGCCGGCACGCTGGACAACAATAACCGAGATATTACCATCACCGCCTGCAATAGCGCAGGCTTCGTCCTGCCCTTCACGGGCGGTACAGGTTTCACAACCTATTTCCTGTTTGCAGCACTCGCTCTTATGGCGGGTGTTTATTTTTGCAAAAAATCTGACTTTATGAAGGAGATAACCAAATGAAAAAGATCCATCGCGTGTTCGCGCTGCTCATGGCCGTTGTTATGGCTTTGGGCCTCATCACCACAGCGTTCGCAGAACCTACCATCGACCCCAGCAAAAAGGCATCGCTGAACATCTATAAGT
>CAVBAZ010000277.1:0-3740 GCA_963593515.1 Bacteroidaceae bacterium | reverse complement strand
TGCACAGAGGCAGTGGGTTTCCCTTGCCTCTGTGTTTTTTTCATTTGACGCTTACAATGTGTCCACCCAAAACAGAACGTAAGCAAAAAAGAACCGCGTGAAGCAGCACGCGGTTCTTTTTTGCTTATTTGCCGCACCACTGACCAATGGCGGCCAGCAGCTCGGTTTTTCCAGTCCCCTTTTCAGCGGAGAATGGGATCAGCTGTATGCTGTCATCCAGTGTCAGCGTCTGGCGGATCAGGGCCAGATTCGGCTCGATCTCGCTCTTTTTCAGCTTGTCCAGCTTATTGGCCACCACCACCATGGGACACTCGGTGGACTTGAAGTAGTCGCACATGGTCACATCGTCGGCGGTGGGCTTGTGGCGGGCGTCCACGATCAGCACACCCAGAGAGATCAGCCCCTCCTCGGCGAAATAGTTCTCCATCAGGCGGCCCCAACGGTCACGCTCGTCCTTGGAGACCTTGGCATAGCCGTAGCCCGGCAGATCGGTGAAATAGATCTTGTCGTCAATACGGAAATAGTTGATCTGCGTCGTTTTTCCCGGCGTAGCGCCCACGCGGGCGAAGTTCTTCCGGTTCAGCAGCCGGTTGATGACGGAGGATTTTCCCACGTTGGAGCGACCGGCAAAGGTCACCTGCGGCCTGCCGTCCCGGATAAACGTGGAGGGCTTCACCGCCGAGAGGACGAACTCCGCCTTGTTAAAGTTGATTGCCATGGCGCACCTCCTGATAAGGCGTGTCGGCAGCAATGGCTGCCATGTGCTCCACTGCGTCCTTCTTCGTTTCCGGCACCAGCGCGGCGGCGAACACGGCGTCCACCGTCTCCACCGGAATGAAGTGCAGCGCCTTCCGGACGGTCTGGTCGATCTCGTCCAGATCCTTCTTTTCCCTGGGAATGATTACCGTCTTGATGCCGTTACGCAGGGCGGCCATGGTCTTTTCCTTCAAACCACCGATGGGCAGCACCCTGCCCCGCAGCGTCACCTCGCCTGTCATGGCAATGTCGCCCCGCACCTTGCGGCCCGTCAGCGCCGACAGCATGGCCGTGGTGATGGCGATACCGGCGGAGGGGCCATCCTTGGGCGTGGCGGCCTCCGGGAAGTGGATATGAATGTCCTTGGTCTTATAGAAATCCTTCTCCAGATGCAGCGTCTCCGTGCGGCTGCGCAGGCAGCTGAGCGCCGCCTTGGCGGATTCCTGCATGACGGTGCCCAGATTGCCGGTCAGCTCCAGCTTTCCGCTGCCGTCCATCACGTTGACCTCAACTTCGAGGATCTCACCGCCCACTTCCGTCCACGCAAGGCCGTTGACCACGCCGACCTCGTCGCGGGTGATATGTACCGAAGGCGTATAACGAACCGTGCCGAGATAATCCGGCAGGTTTTTCTCTGTAATGTTGACACGCTTTACATCGTCGGTCACCAGCTGCATAGCTGCCTTGCGGCACAGCTTACCGATCTGCCGTTCCAGAATGCGAACACCGGATTCCCGCGTGTAGTCGGTAATGGTGCGGCGGATAGCGCCGTCCGTCATATGGAACTGCGTCCGCTTCAATCCGTGCTCCTTCAGCTGCTTGGGCAGCAGGTGCTGCTTGGCGATCTGCAGCTTTTCCTCGTCGGTATAGCTGGACAGCTCAATGACCTCCATACGATCCAGCAGCGGCCGCGGGATAGTCCCCAGCGTGTTGGCGGTGGTGATGAACATGACGCGGCTCAGGTCAACGGGATCTCTAAGAAATGATCCCGGAAAGCATAGTTCTGCTCGCTGTCGAATACCTCCAGCAGGGCCGAGGCGGGGTCACCCCGCATGTCGCTGGACAACTTGTCAATCTCATCCAGCACCAGCAACGGGTTCATGGAACCGGCGCGGGTCATGGCGTCGATAATGCGGCCGGGCATAGCGCCAATGTAGGTCTTGCGGTGACCGCGGATATCCGCCTCATCCCGCACGCCGCCCAGACTGAGACGGGCCAGCTTGCGGTTCATGGCCTTTGCCACGGAGATGGCGATGGAGGTCTTACCTACGCCGGGAGGGCCTACCAGACACAAAATCTTGCCCTTGGCGTCGGGGTTGATCTGCTGCACGGCGATGAACTCCAGAATACGCTCCTTGACCTTATCAAGGCCGAAGTGCTCCTTGTCCAAAATGGCCCGTGCCTTTGCCACATCGGCACGGTCCTTGGTGGTCTTGTGCCACGGCATATCCAGACAAACATCCAGATAATTGCGGATCACCGACGCTTCGGCGCTGCCGTAGGGCTGTTTGGCAAGACGGTCCACTTCCTTCATCAGCTTCTTGTGGATCTCCTCCGGAAGCTTCAGCTTTTCGATCTTGCCCGTATACTCGGCGATCTCCTCGTCGCCGTCGTCACCCAGCTCATGCTGCAAGACCTTCAGCTGCTCACGAAGGATCATGTCCTTCTGCACCTGCGCCACGCGGGAACGCACCTTGTGCTCCAGCTCTACCTCTAGCGAGATGACCTCCACCTCGTGGGCCAGCATCTCGTTCATCAGGCGCAGACGCTTGACGGGATTTAGCTCCTCCAAAATCCGCTGGCGGTCGCCGTGGCGCAGATTGATATTCTGGGCGATAAAGTCCGCCAGATAGCCAGGATCGCGGCAATCTAGCACAGCGGCCACAAAGTCATCATTCAGGTTGGTGACCAGCTCCTTATACTCGCCAAAAATGACGTAGGTCTGCCGGATCAGCGCCTCCATACGGGGCGTCATACGGCCGGGGAAGTCCTCTTCCAGAAGCTCCACGTTGGCCTGCAAAAAGGGCTTGCTCTGCCACAGGCGGTGGATGCGGGCGCGCTGCTGACCCTCCACGATCACCCGCACGCTGGTCTCGGAGGTTTTGAGGATCTGCAGGATACGGCAGATGGTGCCGACGCTGTAGAGATCGTCCTCCTTCGGCGCGGTGGTAGAGATCTCACGCTGGGTCACCAGAAAGATGGAGCGTTCATCGCTCTCCATGGCGCTGTCCAGCGCGTAAATGGAGATCTCACGCTCTACATCGAAGCTCAGCGTCAGATCAGGGAAAACTGTCAGGCCCCGCAGAGCAATGACAGGGATATTCAAAGTTGTTCGTTCCATAATCGGTTCTCCTTTGCCGGGGATCGCTTTCCGGTATTTGGAAAAAGCGCAGGGGGAGAGGCGTCTGCCTCTCCCCTGTTCAAACTTTAAGAGGCCGGTGCGGAGGACTTTTTCTCCGGCTGCTTTCCGGTCTTTAGTTTTGCCCGCCGGACGGTACGCTCAGGATCGTGAACGATCTCAGGCTGTGCGCCGTTGTTGACGCAGTCGGCGGTAATGGTCACCTGCACGATGGTGGGGTCAGAGGGAATGTCGTACATGAGCTTCGTCAGCACGCCCTCCATAATGGCCCGCAGGCCGCGGGCACCGATGTTGCGCTCGATGGCCTTGTCGGCGATAGCTTCCAGAGCGTCCGGCGTAAAGTCCAGCTTCACATCGTCGTATGCCAGCAGCTTCTGATACTGCTTCACCAGCGCGTTCTTGGGCTGGGTCAGGATGGTCACCAGATCGTCCCGGGTCAAACCGTCCAGCGCGGCGATCACCGGAAGACGGCCTACCAGTTCGGGAATGATGCCGAATTTCAGCAGGTCGTGAGGCTGTACCTCCTTCAGCAGCGCGCCTTGCTGGCGCTCCGCCTTGCTCTCTACCACGGCGTCAAAGCCAATGCCCTTGCGGTCAGTACGGCGCTCGATGATCTTCTCCAGCC
>CAVBAZ010000276.1:0-3160 GCA_963593515.1 Bacteroidaceae bacterium | reverse complement strand
AGCAAACTCCCTCCTAATAGAATATAGAATTATATGCAAAGAGCAGAATTCTATATTCTATTAGGAGGGAGTTTGCTTTATTTTTTCTTGTTCTTCTTGTTTTTCTCTGCCAGAGGGCCCTTGCCGTTGATGGCGCGGTACTGGTTCAGCTTATCCACTCTGGCCTGACGCTTTTTGGCCTTCTCTTTCTCCTTGGCCCGCTTGATGGCAGCTTCCTGATCCTGCTTTTTCTTCTTCCAATATTGCTCTTTCTCGTAGTTTTCTACGTCTTTTTGGTACTTTTCCGGGTGCCGTGCCCAGTCAATGCGTATTACGGTCAGGGAAATAACAAGAATCGCGCCAACAGCGATCAGACCGTAGAACAGGAACGAATAGAAACCATCCATAGAAAGAGCCTCCCACATAAATCAATGAATACAGTATACCGTAAATCGACCGCAAAGGCAAGAGCTGTTTTTCACAATAGAAATTCGTGGAAAAAATGTTGTACTTTTAGTTGTTTTTAGAAAAGCAGGAGTGTATAATGATCGGGTAAAATGTGGTGAAGAGATAGAAGGAAACAAATTATACTTTTCGGAGGAACAAAACATGTTTACTACATTCAAAGAAATGGAAGCCTATGTGCTGGGCCAGAACCTGAAAAAGCGTATCGCGCTGGCGAACGCCCATGACGAGCCTGCTCTGAGCGCTGTCGTTCACGCCAAGCGCAAGGGCGTGGTGGAAGGCACCCTGATCGGCAAGAAGGACATGATTATCGACATGCTCCATGAGATGGGCGAGAACGATGCCGATTATGAGATCGTGGATTTCGACGGCGAGGAGCTGGAAGCCGCCAAGATCGCTGTCAAGCTGGTGAAGGAAGGGAAGGCCGACATCCCCATGAAGGGCATCCTGCAGACCTCCAGCTTTGCCAAGGCTATCCTGAACCGCGAGACCGGCCTGATCCCCGATGGCGCACGCCGTCTGGTGAGCCAGGTGGGTATGTTCGAGTATGAGGGCCGCTTCGTCATGATCACCGATGCCGCCATCAATATTGCTCCCGACGTTGAAACTCAGATCGGTATTGTGGAGAACGCTCTGCCCGTGGCCAAGGCGCTGGGCAATGACTGCCCCAAGGTCGCCGTCCTGTCCGCAGTGGAGAATGTTACCGAGAAGATGCCCTCCACCGTCAGCGCCGCCGCTATCAAGGAGCGTGGTATCCCCGGCTGCGTCGTCACCGGCCCTCTGGCTCTGGATGGCGCCATCTCCATGGAGTCCGTGAAGCATAAGGCCATCAAGGATCCCGTCGCCGGTCAGGCCGACATTCTGCTGGTGCCCTTTATTGAGATCGGCAACGTGCTGTATAAGGCCGTGACCTACATCGCCGGCAAGACCGTGGCCAGCACCATCTGCGGCGCTTCCTGCCCCGTGATCATCACCAGCCGTGCCGACAGCCCCGACAGCAAGTATTATTCCATTCTGCTGGCTGTCCTGCGCTGCCTGAAGGCGTAAGCACCGATTCAACAAAATTTTGCCCGGTGGACTTGTCATCCGCCGGGCATTTTTGTATAATGAGAGGGAAGGGGACACATCCCCGCGGGAGGTAAGCATGGAACAGAAAACCACGGGAACCGTTATTAATGTCTCCGAGCAGTGGTGGTTCAAGCTCAACACCCGTGCATTACGCACCCATTCAATGGATGGCGCGATTTTTCCTCATATCGCTAAGGTACGCTATACAGTGGATGGCAAAGAGTACACCTGCAAGCAATGGTTCAGTGCCAGAACGCTTTGTCCTGTTGTTGGACAATCGGTTGAAGTCGTGTACGATACCAGAAAGCCATCCCGATGCCGTTTGGCTTGACGCAAAAGTGTTATGGTTGCAGCTCACATGAAGTCTGGGCAATAACAGGGAAGTTCAAGCGAGTCGATTTATTTCATGGGGTTACGATTCAACAAAATAAAAATTTTGTTGAATCGAGTGGAGGTAAAAACCACATTTTTGCTGCATGGACAGCATATCAGCGTATCGCCACATTATGCAGCCAACTGCTGCACCGTGAATGCACGGCACCTTTCTGATACAGTTTCTATCGAATCAACTACAATACCAGAGGATCAAACACATGGCGATTGATTACCGTTCACAATCTCCGCGAATACTGGCGGACTTTCTCAGCTATCACGAGACCATCAAGGCGCACTCACAGCGCACGGTGGATGAATATTTCCTTGATCTGCGGAATTTCTTTCGCTATATCAAGCAGCTGCGTGACCCGGCGCTGCGGGATAAGCCCTTTGATCAGATCGACATTATGGACGTAGATTTACCACTTATCAAGACGATTTCACTATCAGATATCTACGGCTACATGACCTATCTCAGCCGTGACCGTGTACAGCATCAGAATTGTGAAAATTCTAACAAAGGATTGAACGCCGCTTCCCGTGCACGAAAATTGGCTACGATCCGGTCATTTTTCAACTATCTGTGCAATAAAGTACACCTTTTGGAGGAAAACCCCTGCAAGGATATCGACTCACCCAAGCAGATGAAGTCCCTCCCCCGCTATCTGACGCTGGAGGACTCCCTTTCCCTGCTGGACGCCGTGGACGGCAAGCATAAGGAGCGGGATTTCTGCATCATCACACTGTTTTTGAACTGCGGATTGCGTATTTCCGAGTTGATCGGCCTGAATCTCAGCGATATACAAGGCGATGCCATGCGGGTGCTG
Organism: Bacteroidaceae bacterium; assembly: GCA_963593515.1. GTDB lineage: Bacteria > Bacillota > Clostridia > Oscillospirales > Oscillospiraceae > Vescimonas. The sequence continues at coordinate 446 of CAVBAZ010000276.1, read as the reverse complement.
GGCAAGGGCAATAAAGTGCGTGTGGTGTACCTCAACGATGCCTGCAAGGATGCGCTGGAGCGCTATCTGGCGGTGCGCCATCCCATCAGCGGAAAGGATCGGGATGCCCTGTTCCTTTCCGAGCGTGACCAACGCATCAGCCGCGCCATGGTACACTCGCTGGTGAAAAAGCATCTGGCCATGGCGGGGCTGGACAGCACACAGTATTCCAGTCACAAGCTCCGGCACACAGCCGCCACACTGATGCTGCAAAACGGCGTAGATGTGAAGGCGGTGCAGGAGGTTCTGGGCCATGAGCACCTGAATACCACCGAAATTTATACACATATTGACAACGAATCCCTGCGTATCGCTGCAAAGGCAAACCCCTTGTCAAAGGTTAAAATACAAGGGAAAATCGAGGATTGACCACCGAAAAAACGCGAAAATCGTCCTCCCTCCTCTCC
>CAVBAZ010000275.1:0-5322 GCA_963593515.1 Bacteroidaceae bacterium | reverse complement strand
GCCATCGAAAGCTATGACGTATTCGCCAGCGGCTACCTGCTCAAGCCCATCAGCTACGAGCGGCTGAAAACCGTTCTGGACCGGATCACGGAGCATGTGGACCCCAGCACCTACCAGATACGGCACAGGGCCACGGTGACACGGATTGCGTACCGAGACATCCTATACATCGAAAGCTCCAACTCCAAGTGCATGATCCACACGGTGTCCGGCAGCGTACACACCGCCTACAAAACGCTGAACACCATTGAAAAGGAGCTGAACGATCCCTGCTTCCTCCGTTGCCACCAGAGTTTTCTGGTGAACATGGATCACGTCCGGCAGATCGGTAAGGAATGTCTGCTGTCCAACGGCGAGACCATCCCCATCCGCCAGCGTGGCGTAAAGCCGGTGCGGCAGGCGTATATGGCGTATGCCGCCGCGCTGTCCGCCGCTTATTGACGCGGCAGCGTATATGATGAAAGGAGACCGTGACAGCATGACGATCCGGGATTTCTACAAGTCGGTCGGCGGCGATTATGACGAAATATTCCGCCGGATACCGTCGGATAGCATGATAGAACGGTTCCTGCTGAAATTTCCCGCAGACCCCTCCTACGCGGCAATGGCGGCCGCCAGAGAAAGACGCGACCGGGAGGGCGCGTTTCTGGCCGCCCATACGCTCAAGGGCGTTGCGGCCACGCTGGGGCTGGGGGAATTGGCGACGGCAGCCGCCCGGCTGGCGGACGCGCTGCGCTCCCCGTCCCGCTTCCCTGACGATACGCTTTTTGACGCGGCCGCCGCGGCATATGACCGGGTGCTGGAGCAGATCGCCGCGCTCCTCCGATAACTCCCGCTGATGCACAGAGAAAGGACATCTCATGAGACCGCAAAGGATCACCGCATTCATTCTGGCACTGGCCTGCCTGCTCACCACCCTCACCGCCTGCGGCGGCCAGGTCGAAGCCGCCGAGGAAGCCCACGAGCCGCTCACCATTGTCTCCCTTTTCCCGGAAATGGATCATTTCATCGAAAAGGTTCATGAAACATATCCGGAGATCAATATTGAGGTGATCCCCTATGCCGGCGGCAACACCACCGCCTATCTCAGCGCCCAGCTCCGATCCGGCGATATGCCCGACATCTATCTGACCACTGTTTATATGCCCGAACGGCAGGATCTCAGCGACAAGCTGATCGACCTGTCCGGATACAGCTTCACCAACAACTACACCGCCTCAAGCCTCCACGAGGTCTCGGACAACGGCGCGATCTATCTGCTGCCCACCTTCTTTTTCTGTCTGGGCATCACCTATAACCAGACGCTTCTGGACGAGCACGGCTGGACGCTGCCCACCACCTTTGCGGAGCTGCGGGAGCTGGCGCCTAAGGTCGAGGCGGCGGGCTGCCGTCTGGAGCTGAACCAGGTCGCGCTGCCCGGCTACGGCTTCCAGTACCTGTGCAACATCATGGACACCGACTTTCTCAACACGCTGGACGGCAGAAGATGGCAGCGCGATTTTCTGGACGGAACGGCAACCGCCGCAGGCTCCGAGGGGATGCGGCAGGTGTTCTCCGTCGTGGAGGAATGGCGGGAGCTTGGCATGCTGAACGGCGAGGGCAGCTGGTACAGCAACAGCGAGACGAAGCGCATAATGGCCGAGGGCAACACGCTTTTCATGCTGGGCAGCACCAACAACATCACCGCCGAGGACTCTGACGACGAGTTCCGGCTCATGCCGTACCTGTCGGAGGACGGCACCAAAAACGCCATCATTATGCAGGTCTCCCGCTACATCGGCCTGAACAAGGCGTTGGAAAAGGATCCGCAGAAGCTGGCCGACGCTCTGCATGTCATGGAGATCCTGTCTACCGTGGAGGGCATGTCCTCGCTGAATGAGAGCTGCGTCAATTCGCTGATGCTGCCGCTGAAGGACTATGTGATCCCAGAGAGCAGCTACTACAAGCCCGTGGAGGACGAGCTGTATAACGGACTGACCGCGCCGTTTCTTTACAGCGGCTGGGAGAACATCATCGTCCCCATCGGCGATGTGGGCCTTGAATACATACGGGGAAACGCGACGCTGGAGCAGCTGATCCGCGCCTTTGATGACAACCAGTATCTCCTGTGGGACAACACCTCCGCCGCCTGCACCACGCTGACCGAGAAGCTGACCACCGATGACTGCGCACGGCTGGTGGGGGTCTCCTTCGGCAAGGCGGCCAGGGCCGATCTTGCCTTGATCTCCAAGAACGCCTATTTTGTGGTGGACGGTATCAGCCACATGAACGCAAAGGGCGTGTCCGGCGAGCTGTTTCCCCTTCCCGTGGCCGACGAGGAGCTTACCTCCATCCTGCCCACCGGCTGGCGCGGCAATATCCAGACCGTCACCCTGACCGGTGCACGCATCAAAGAACTGGCCGAGAAAGGCTATGACTGCGGAGACTGCGGCGTATTCTTCCCCTACGAGCTGGTGAAGCCGGACAGCCTGACCATCCGCGATGAAAGTACCTATACGGTGGTGATCGCCGGAGTGACCGAGCAGGTGGCCGAGGAAGGCGGCCTGACGGACACCGGTATTCTGGGTCTCGACGCGGCGCGGGATTATCTCAGGCAATTCAAGACCTTTTCACGGGCCGATATCTGCTGGGAGTAACACGAAATGAAAGAAAACCGCGTGAATACAGAGGGGAATCAGGTTCGATCCCTGTCTTTTGCACTGGCCGTGTTCCTGATGCTGATAAGCGTCGCCTTTTTCATCTTCATGCGGCTCTATGACGAGTACATCGACGACATTCTGTACAAGGAGCGGCAGCAGCAGATGAAGGAAGTCACCGTCCAGCTCTTCAAGCGGCTGGACGATGTGACCCGCAGCTGGTGGAAAGATACGGACGTTTTCTGCGGCGCCATCGAAGATCACACCTTTTCCTCTCCGGAGGAGCTGTACGCCTATTTGCAGTCGCTGTCCCAGCTGTATAAGGTGGATGACGAGCAGCGGCATCTGGTGGCGGTGGACGATTCCGGCAACTATCTGACCCATGACGGCTGGAACGGAACACTGTCAGAAATGGCTTTCCTGATGGACAGCCCGGAACGGGTATCCTTTGTCACCTCGCGGGTAGGCAGGACCGATGTAGGCATCTTTTTCCTGCAAAAACTGCCCGAACCGGTGACCGTCCGGGACGGCGGCGAGACTCTCCGTCTGACCTACTTCGGTCTATCCTGCCATTTGGCGGAGCTGAACCCCTTCTTCTCCTGCGAGGCCTATGACAATAACAACAGCGTTTATGTGCTGGATCAGTACGGCGGGCGCATCTTCAGCAGCGGCGACGACACGCTGCTGGGCTATAACGCCTATGCCACGCTGAAGGAGATGACGTATCTCCACGGTACCTCGTTTGAGGCCGCCAAGCGTGAGCTTGACAGCAGCGGCCTTGCCTACTCCAACGCGGTGCTGGACGAGGACGAATACTACTACGCCCTGAAAAAGATGAACAACGCCGACTGGACGCTTCTGTTTCTGGTGCCGTCGAAATATGTGGCGCAGGACATCGTGCTGCTGGTGGACACCACAACGCGGATCGTCTTTTCCTTCGCCATCCTGCTGGTCATCGCCTGTACCATGGTGATCACCGTCATCCTGACGGCAAGCCAGAAGCGGAACCTGGCCATCGAGCGAAAAAATAACGACAAGCTGTCCGCCGTCAACCGTGAGCTTGACCAGAAGAACACCGAGCTTTCTGACGCGGTAAGGCTGGCGGAGTCCGCCACGCGGGAGGCCGAGGCCGCCAACAGCGCCAAGAGCGAATTTCTCACCAACATGTCCCACGACATCCGCACGCCTATGAACGCCATTCTGGGCATTACCCGCCTGATGGAGAGCGAACAGTCCATGTCGGACAAAATGCGCGATTATATCCGCAAGGCCCACGCCTCCGGGCAGCATATGCTGGCCCTCATCAACGATGTGCTGGACATGAGCAAGATCGAGGCCGGAAAGATCCGTATCGTCAAGGAGCCGGTAAGCCTTGCCGAGCAGGTCGGTCAGATCGACAGCATCATCCGCCCCCGTGCGGCGGAAAAAGCGCAGGATTTCATGATCCGCACCCATAATGTGGCGCATGAGTTTCTCATTGGCGACAGCATGCGTCTGGGGCAGATACTGGTCAATCTGCTGTCCAACGCGGTAAAATACACGTCCTATGGCGGCACGATCCGCCTTGATATTTCCGAGCTTCCCTGCGCCATCCCCGATCAGGCCGCCATCAGCATCGTGGTCACCGACAACGGCTATGGCATGACGCCGGAATTTCTGGCCCACATTTTCGACCCCTTCACCCGCGCGGAAAGCTCCACCACCAACAAGGTACAGGGCCCCGGTCTGGGCATGGCCATCACGAAAAACATCGTTGACCTGATGGGCGGCCAGATCACCGTGGAAAGTGAGCCGAACAAGGGCAGCCGGTTCGAGGTGACACTCTCCCTGCCCATCGACCGCAGCACCGCATGCCATGTGGACGCCTCCGGCATCCTTCTTACCTCGGACGATCCCCAGCTGGAAGACAATCTGAGAGCCATGACCCGCGCGTCCGGGCCTGACGTATTCGTGTGCGGGGATGTGCATGAGGCGGTGCAGGTCGTGAAGCAGCAAGCGGTGGACGTCGTTCTGCTGTCCGGCTGCTCCGGCAGCGAGGAGCTGCCCGCTCTCGCGGACACCCTGCGGAGTGCGGCGGGGCGGAAGCTTCTGATCCTCTGTACGGATCATGTGCAGGCAGAGCCATCCCACGGCTTTTGGCCTGGCGGCGGCGCGGACGGCATGCTGGCAAGGCCGTTCTTCCTATCCCAGCTGGCGGATGCCATTGACCAGCTGCGCAACACCCGTGCTGCCCGCGAGAGTGGAAACGTCTCCGTCCTCAACGGCATGCGCTTTCTGTGCGCCGAGGACAACAGCCTGAACGCGGAGATCCTGACCGCCTTGATGGCACTGTACGGCGCCGCGTGCGACATTTACCCCGACGGCGCGCAGCTGGTGGAGGCCTTTGCCAATGTCCGCAGCGACGACTATCAGGCGATCCTGATGGACGTGCAGATGCCGGTCATGAACGGGCTGGATGCCGCCCGCGCCATACGGCGCGGCAATAATCCGCTGGGACGCACCATCCCCATCATCGCCATGACGGCAAACGCCTTCGTGGAGGATGTGCAGGACTGCCTTGACGCGGGCATGAACGCCCATATCTCCAAGCCCATTGACATCAGCGCTCTGGAAACGATCTTGTTTGAGACGGTACGCAGCGAATAAGGCATAATATCCGGCACACAGGCGCGCCTGTGTGCCGGAT
>CAVBAZ010000274.1:0-3946 GCA_963593515.1 Bacteroidaceae bacterium | reverse complement strand
CTTCTCCTGATCGCCGTTATCAAAGGCGCCGAAGCACCAGATGTCGCCCTCCAGACGGCTCTCGCCGGTCTCGGAGGGGAAAGACATGAACTCGATGGTCTGGCCGTTGACGGTCTTGCCCGCCTCGTGCACAACAGGCTCCGCGCCCTCCTCCGTGGGCTCGTCCACGGTCTCGGCGGTCTGCCGGGCAAGGCTCCAGCAGAAGGACATTTTCAGCGACTCATGATAGAACAGCGTGGCCTCCTCGTCGCCGTTGATGGCGTCGTCAAACTCGATGCCCTTGGTGTCGCGCAGCAGGGCCAGCGCCTGCTGGATGGGTTCGGCGTTCACGGTATAGGCGGTGTGAGCATCGTTGGTGAACGCGCCGCCGTACAGGTTGGTCACCAGTGCGCGGGTGCCCTCGTCGCCGTTCTGGCCGGAGCAGTACACGGCAGCCACTGTCTCGCCGTACTTGCTGTACAGCGCCTTGACGGCCTGCGTGAACTGCTCGGTGGTCCAGGTGCGGGTCTCCAGATCAATGTACTGGTCGGCGCCCGCCGTGACGAAAGCGTCGTAGTTGATGGCCATGCACTGGACGTTCATGGCAAAGGGATAGGCGTAGCACTTGCCGTCAGCGGTGAAGCAGGCGCTCTGGCAGGCGGCGTTGACCTCCTGTTTGTCGGCGTCGTCCCACAGCTCGGACAGGTCGGCCAACATGCCCTCCGCGCCCCAGACCTTCACCAGACGGTCCGGCTGGGCCAGCAGGATATCGGGGGCCACGCCGCCGTCCACGGCAGTGCTGAGCTTGTCGTCACCGGTGGCCTCGTCCAGACACTGTACCGTCACATGGATGTCGGGGTAGACGCTGTTGAACTGGGTCAGCAGGTTTTCCACCGCTGTCTTGTCGCCCCAGTCGCCTACGGGATATGTCCACAGCGTCAGCTCGATGACGCTGGGCTCCTCGCTGTTATCTGCCGCGTCCTGACCGCAGGCTGTCACGGACAGCACCAGCGTCAGGGCCAGCAGGAATGCCAGCAGTTTTTTCATGTAATTTCCTCCTAATTTTCAGGAGATTTCGCCGTTTCCGGCTCAAAATCCATTGAAATTGACTTGTGTATTGTATAGAAAACACGGCCAAATGTCAAGTCATGGCAGAAATGGCGGCCATTTCCGGTGGTATAGTTTGCCTTTTTGCGGCAAACACTAGGGCAAAAAGGAGGGAGCGCACCTATGAGCGACTATGCCAACAGCTGCCAGAGCAGCGAATCGGAAAACAGGGACACACCCCAGCAGCAGATCATCGAAATGGGCTCCACGGTGGTGAAGAACAAGCGGGGCACCATCCACTGTCTGACCATCATCGGGCAGGTGGAGGGCCACACCACCCTGCCGCCCAACGTAAAGACCACCAAGTATGAGCATGTCCTGCCGCTGCTGGCATCGGTGGAGGAGAAGGACGATGTGGACGGCCTTTTGCTGCTGCTGAACACGGTGGGCGGCGATATCGAGGCGGGACTTGGCATCGCGGAGCTGGTGGCGGGCATGACCAAGCCCACCGCCACGCTGGTGCTGGGCGGCGGCCATTCCATCGGCGTGCCGCTGGCGGTGTGCGGCAAGGCCACCTTCATCGTACCCAGTGCGTCCATGACCATCCATCCCGTCCGCATGTCGGGACAGGTCATTGCCGCCCCGGCCACCTACCGGTACTTTGAGCGTATTCAGGAGCGGATCATCGACTTTGTGGCCCGCAATTCCCGTATCAGCGCCGAGAAGTTCCGGGAACTGATGCTGTCGGTGGGCGATATGGCCAATGACGTGGGCAGCGTCATCTATGGGCAGGAGGCGGTGGCGCTGGGCATCATTGACCGTATCGGCTCGCTGGGCGACGCGCTGGACGCACTGTACAAGATGGTGGAAAAGGGGAGAGAGGGGTAAGAAAACGTGCGGCGGGGTGAGATCACCCCGCCGCGTCATACGGATAGGGTATATTGTTTCATGCGGGCCGATGTGGGCATCGGCCCCTACGAAGCAAAACGTCACCCCGTCAACTTTGTCTTGAAAAATACACACTTTTCTGATACACTAATCTAGTTAAAGTATGCCATTGTAAAATGAGGTGGGTTATTTGTATTTGCGTTCTTTGGAAATTCAGGGCTTCAAATCGTTTCCCGATAAGACAGTCCTGAATTTCGGAGAGGATATCACCGCCATCGTGGGCCCCAACGGCTCCGGTAAGTCCAATATCTCCGACGCCATCCGCTGGGTCATGGGTGAGCAGAACTCCCGCCAGCTCCGGGGCGCGAAAATGGAGGACGTGATCTTCGGCGGCACAGAGAAGCGCAGCCAGATGGGCTTCGCGCAGGTGACGCTGGTCATCGACAACACGGAACATATCTTTCCCCGTGACGAGGCGGAGGTGGCCGTTACCCGCCGCTATTACCGCAGCGGTGAATCGGAGTATTACATCAACAAGCAGTCGGTGCGCCTGAAGGACGTGAACGAGCTGTTCATGGATACCGGCATGGGACGCGAGGGCTATTCCATCATCGGTCAGGGCAAGATCGACGAGATATTGTCCGTCAAGTCCGGCGAGCGCCGCGAGGTGTTCGAGGAAGCGGCGGGCATCAGCAAGTACCGCCACCGCAAAGAGGAGGCCGAGCGGAAGCTGGAGCGCACGCAGGAGAATCTGGTGCGCATCAACGACAAGATCGCGGAGCTGGAGCTGCAGGTGGAGCCGCTGCGCCAGCAGGCGGAGGTGGCCAAAAAGTATCTGGTGCTGCGTGACGAGCTGCGGGTGCTGGAGATCAGCGTGTGGCTGGAGCAGCTGCAAAATCTGAAAACCGCCAAGTTCAAGCTGCAGACCGATGTAGAGAGCGCCCGTGCCGACAAGGAGCGGGCCGAGGCAGAGCTGGAAGCCGCCTATGCCGCCGCCGAGGAGCTGAGCGAGCAGGTACGGCAGAACGATCTGCGGGCGGAAGCGCTGCGGGGGAAGGTGAGCCAGCTGGAATCCGCCTCTGGCGAGCATGACAGCGCCATCGCCGTGCTGCGTACCTCCGTGGAGCACAACAACGAGAGTATCCAGCGTATCCGCCGGGAGATGGCGGATACGGAGAACCGGGCGGGCAGCCTGCAATCTCAAGTGGACGCCCAGCTGGAGCGCATCGGCCAGATCGACGCCGAGAGCGCCACGCTGGAGCGGGAGCTGGAAGCCCTGCTGGCCCAGGCCCGTGAGCTGACCGACACCGCGGCTGGCGCGGCCCGCACGGCGGAGTCCCTGCGGGCGGAGGAGGCGCTGCTGCTGTCCGCCGCCGCCGACGGCAAGGCGGAACTGTCCGCCCTGCGATCTGGCCTGAGCCAGATCGCGGAGCGCCGGGCCCATACGGAGCAGGAGCTTGCCGCCGCACAGGAAAAGCTGGAGCAGAGCGGCCGGGAATCCAAGGAGAACCGGAAGCTCCTCAACGAAGCCAAAGAAGAAGCGCAGGCCGTCAGCAACATCATTCAGGGCCACGGCCTGAAGATGGAGGGCCGCAAGAAGCGTGCCGCCGATGCCGAGGCGGAGAAATTGCAGCTGACCATGGACGTGGCGGCGCTGGAAAACCGCATCCGTCTGCTGACGGAGATGGAGAAGGAGTACGAGGGCTTCTCCAAGGCGGTGAAGCTGGTGATGCAGGCGGCGGAGAAGAAGGCCCTGCGGGGCATCCGCGGCCCGGTGGCCAGCCTGATGAAGACCGAGGAGCAGTACACGGTGGCGCTGGAGGTGGCGCTGGGCGCCGGTATGCAGAACATCGTGGTAGAGCGGGAGGAGGACGGCAAGTCCGCCATCGGCTATCTGAAGCAGCGGGACGGCGGCCGGGCCACGTTTCTGCCTATGACTGCCGTTCGCGGCGAGACTCTGCGGGAGAACGTCAGCGGTGAGTACGGCTTTGCGGGCATTGCCGCCGACCTGATCTCCTATGATAAGCAATAC
>CAVBAZ010000273.1:0-6498 GCA_963593515.1 Bacteroidaceae bacterium | reverse complement strand
GAGCGTATGGATCCTGGTACGCGGCATCATCAAGCGGAAGAAATTCCTGGCTGAGGGCGGCCAGATCAAGAAAGTTTCGCTGATTAGTGTGCTGAAGGAGTACCGCGAGGTGGTGGCAAGCTTTATCGCGCTGGCCATCTATGTAGGCTTGATGAAGCCTCTGGGCTTCGCCATTTCCACGGCGCTCTACGTCTTTGTCCAGATCCTCATCCTGACGCCCAAGGCAAAGTGGAAGGCGACAGCGGCTCCCGCCGCCATCACGGCGGTTCTGACCGGCGGCGTGCTGTTCTATATCTTCCGGTATCTGCTCAACGTGCTGCTGCCTATCGGCATCCTGAGCATCTTCGGTCTGTAAGAAAGGTAGGGTGACACAATGGTTTTAGAAGGCTTGACTGCGGTGCTCCAGCCGCTGACCATCGCTCTGGTGGCACTGGGTACCATCGTGGGTATTATTTTCGGCTCTATCCCCGGCCTGACGGCCACAATGGCGGTCGTCATGTTCCTGCCGGTAACGTATTCCATGACCTCCTCGCAGGGTATTTCCATGCTGATGGCGCTGTACATCGGCGGTATCTCCGGCGGCCTGATCTCCGCCATCCTGCTGAACATCCCCGGCACCCCCTCCTCGGTCGCCACCTGCTTTGACGGAAAGCCGATGGCGGATAAGGGCGAGGCTGGAAAAGCGCTGGGCACCGGCGTGGTGTTTTCCTTCATCGGTACGATCATCGGTTTGATCCTGCTGATCGTGCTGTCCCCGGTGCTGTGCAACTTCGCCCTGAAGTTTCAGGCATATGAGTACTGCGCACTGGCCATTTTCTCCCTGTCGATGGTCATTGCCCTGACGGGCCACGACATGCCCAAGGGCCTGATCAGCGCCGTACTGGGCGCGCTGCTGGCCACGGTCGGCCTTGCGCCTATCGATTCCAAGCCCCGCTTCACCTTTGGCCTGTACCAGCTCAACAACGGCTTCGCCCTGGTGGTGCTACTGATCGGCCTGTTCGCCATCTCCGAGATCATGGCCTATGCCGAGACGGTGCGGCACGCCCAGGATTACACCGTGCGCCAGAACGTCAAGATCAAGGGCGTGGGCTTCTCTATGAAGGAATTTGTCGGCCAGATCCCCAATGCCATCGTCTCCGCCCTCATCGGTGTGGGCATCGGCATCCTGCCGGGCATCGGCGGCGGTGTGTCCTGCATGATCTCCTATACCGTGTCCAAGAACACCTCCAAGCACCGTGAGCTCTACGGCACCGGCATTATGGACGGCGTTGTGGCCTCCGAGACCGCCAACAACGGCACCATCGGCGGCGCGATGATCCCCCTGCTGGCGCTGGGCATCCCCGGCGATGCCGTTACCGCGATGCTGCTGGGCGGCCTGCAGGTACACAACGTGGCGCCCGGCCCGCTGATCTATGAGAAGAACGGCGCCGTGGTATACGCCATCTTCTTCGCCATGGGCCTTTCCGCCATTTTCATGATGCTGTTCATGCTGTTCGGTATGCGGCTGTTCGTCTCCGTGCTGAAGATCCCCAAGAACTTCCTGCTGCCGGTCATCATCGTTCTGTGCGGCATCGGTGCCATCGGCAACTCCAACAACGTTTTCGACACCTACAGCATGGTGGCCTTCGGTCTGATGTCCTATCTGCTGATCAAGTCGAAGGTGCCCACGGTGCCTATGATCCTGGGCTTCATTCTGGGACCCATGTTCGAGGAGAACCTGCGCCGTGTTTCCCAGCTTTCCTCCAGCGAATCCCTTTTCAGCCACCCCATTTCCTGTGTATTTATTGTCGTGACAGTGATCGTGATCATCTTCTCTGTCCGTGCCAACCGTAAGGATGCCCTCCGCGCACAGCAGGAGGAGCTGGCACAGATGGCCAAGATGAAGGCGGCCCGGAACGACGGTGAATAAATTAAAAAATCATAATGAGGAGAAGTACCATGAAAAAAGTAATTTCCCTGCTTTTGGCCATGCTGATGGCCCTGTCTCTGGTGGCCTGCGGCGGCAGCGACACGCCCGCCGACGATGTTGACCCCAATGCGGGATGGACGCCCACCAAGACCATCAATATCTACATGACCCACAGCGCCGGCGGCGACACTGACTACATGGGCCGCCAGCTGGCCACCGCCCTGGAGAAGGTTCTGGGCGTGTCCGTGGTGGTGACCAACGTCACCGGCTCCAACGGCGCCACCTGCATGCAGCAGTATAAGGACGGCGACAAGGACGGCTACACCCTCATCGCCACCAACACCGCTGCCCTCAACGGCAACGAGGCCACCGGCATGGTGGATTTCGGCTATGACGCTTTTGAGCCCGTCGCGGTCTATGGCATCCAGTCCGGTGAGAACATCGTTGTTCCCGCGGACGCTCCCTATAACACCTTGGGCGAGCTGATCGAAGCCTCCAAGGCCAACCCCGGTCAGATCAAGTACGGTATCTCCACCGGCGGCGGTGTGTACATCCAGGCCTGCGTGCTGACCAACCTGGGCGGCGCTCAGTTCAACATCATTGACGCCGGTGACGGCGCGACCCGCCTGACCGCTCTGCTGGGCGGCGAAGTGGACGCCACCTCTCTGCCTTACTCTACCGCTGCTGACTACATTGAAAAGGGTCAGATGAAGACCCTGTGCACCTGCCTGTCCAAGGCACCCGACCTGCTGCCCGACATGGCCACCGCTCAGGAGACTATCCCCGAGCTGAAGATCGACACCGAGTATGTTCTGCTGGCACCCAAGGGTACGCCCGCCAACATCGTGAAGGCCCTGAATGACGCCGTGCTGGAAGCCACCAGCACCGACGATTGGATGCAGATGGTCAACGACTACTGCTTCCAGAATACCTTCGCCCTGAATGTGGATGACACCGTTGCCAACCTGAAGGAGCAGCGCGACCTGTTCCAGAGCTTTGTGCCGTTCCTGTAAGCCGGCGCGGAATTCCTGAGCAAATACACAAGAAAGCGGAAGGAAGGCCCCGCAGAGGCGAGGCCTTCCTTCTTATCATGTCAGGGGGCGATCACATGATGGCTGAATTGCTGCGGCTGGAACTGGTTCTTATGCTGCTGGCGGGACTGGGCCTTTTTCTGTGTAAGCGGCAGCTTCTGATGGGCGATGGACAAAAGTGCCTGACGGACATTGTAACGGACGTGATACTGCCGTGCAACATTTTCCTGTCATTTCTGGACAGCGGTGGTGTGGAGATGCTGCGGGAATCCCTTGTCACCGTGGGCCTCAGTGTCATCACCATCGTGGGCGGTTCGGCGCTTGGCTGGCTGCTGTACCGGCGTATGGCTCCACAGAAGCGCGCTGTGTTTCAATACGGTATTGCCAACTCCAACGCGCTGTTCATCGGTCTGCCCATCATTCAGGATCTGCTGGGTGCAGACGGCGTTCTGCAGCTGTCCATGTATCTGATCTTTGCCCGCGTATTCATCTGGACCTACGGCCTGTCGCTGTATACCGGCACGCAGGGCAGCAAACAGGATGCCTTGAAAAAGCTGGTGACGCAGCCTGCCATGATCGCGGCCTATCTGGGCATTGCCGCCATGCTTACCGGGTTAAGGCCGCCGCAGTTTCTGCTGGATACCGCCGGGTATCTCAGCCAGTGTCTGACGGCACTGAGCATGATGCTGGTGGGAACCGTTCTGGTGGGGCTGAAGCCGCGGGATCTGCTGCGCCGGGATGTGTGGGGCTTCTGCGGTGTGCGTCTGGCGCTGCTGCCGGGGCTGACGCTGGCGCTGTGCCGCCTGCTGAATGTGCCCTATATCGTGGCGGGCACCTGCACACTGCTAAGCGGTATGCCCGCGGCCAGTCTGACCGCTGTGCTGGCTGTACGCTATCAGGTGGACGCCCATACCGCCGCTATCGTGGTAGCGCTGAGCACCGTGCTCTCCGCCGTGACCATTCCGGCATGGTACATGGTTCTGCAGATGGTATGGTAAAGAAAAACCGGCCTGTCAGAAAACAGGCCAGTCAGCGCGTGAGTCGCCGCCATCAGGCGGTGGTACCCACGTCCCATACCACGAATTCGTCGCTGCCCATACCGAACAACTCACTTTTTGTGGGTTGGCCGGAGGCTACGGACAGAAGCTCCTCAAATATTTCCAGCCCCATCTGCTCCAAGGTCTTTTCTCCATCAATGACGGCCCCGGCGTTGAGATCGATATCGTCACCTTGAACCTCAAAGCGGTAGGTGTTAGACGAGATTTTCAGCGTTGGCATGTGTCGGCTACCATAGCAGGAGCCCCGGCCTGTGGTAAAGGCGCACAGGTTGGCCCCGCCAGCAAACATGGCCGCCGCCGACACTGGATCGTAAGAGGGTGCGTCCATAATGACAAACCCTGTCTCGTGAATGGGCAGCGCATAACCAATCACGGCGTTGAGGGGAGTGCTTCCGGCCTTGCGGGTGCTGCCCAGTGCCTTCTCCAGTACATTGGTAATGCCGCCGGCGTTGTTGCCGGGTGTAACCTTGCCGTTGATTTGGGAGTCTGTTCCCTTTAGATAGCTGCGCCACCAATCCATCATGTCCAGCACCTGTTGGGCCACTTGAGGCGAACGGGCACGGCGCACCAATGCTCCTTCGAAGCCTACAAACTCCGAGGGCTCCGTCAAAATGGCGGTTCCACCTTGACGAACCAGCAGATCCATGGCGATGCCCAGCGCGGGGTTGGCCGAAACGCCGGAAAATGCGTCCGATCCTCCGCACTCCAGCGCTACCTTCAGATAGCTGGCGGGTACGGTCTCACGACGGCAATTGTCAGCCTGGGAGATCATTTCCTCCACCAGGCGGATGCCCTTTTCCACTGTCCTGCTAGAACCGCCTTCCTCCTGAATGACCAATCGCCGCAGCATAGGACCTGTTTCCGTCTGCATGCTGGCCAGCAGCGCGTCAATGTTGTTGTTTTCGCAGCCCAACGCGCAGATCACCGCGCCAGCGATATTAGGGTTTTTCGCGGCCCCACCCAGCACGCGCTGCATATACTCCAGCGGTACGCCGCTTTTTTCAATACCGCAGCCGGTGGAGGTGACCAGCGGCACCACGGCGTCAACATGGGGGAAGGCGGCCATGACATGGTCGCTGAAATGCGCGGCGATCCGCCGCACTACTGTGGCGGCACAGTTGCTGCATGCGATAACAGCGATGCAGTTGCGGGTGCCCACGGCGCCGCTGGGGCGCAGATATCCCTGAAAGGTGCGTCGCTGCTCCGGCGGCACTGGCTGAACCGGCCGGTAGTCCTTGCAGGGTTCCATGTGTTCATTGACTGTGTCAAAATAGATGGTGTCGTTATGCATCAGTGTTCCCGGCTCCACATCCCGAGAGGCGTAGCCAATCACTGTGCCGCATTTGAGCACAGGCTCTCCTTTGGCAATGGGGCGTGTGGCGATCTTGTGTCCCTGGGCAATGGTGCTGCGGGTGGTAATACCTTCGCTGGCCAGAAAGGTTCCAACGGGGATATCCCGTCGCGCCAAAACGGTGTTGTCTGCGGCGTCCAGCCGGAGAATGGGCTCTGAAACAGATGTGTTCATAGCGCTGCCTCCTGCTCACATGTACTGACGCATCTGCGCGATATAGGCGTCAATACGCGCCATCTCCTGCTGCGTAATGATCTCTGTGGGACGGCAGACGCGCTTGTCCACGAAGCCCAGTGTGCTCATAGCATATTTGGTGGAGGCCGTCTGACTCTTAGCCATGGGATAGATCTTGCAGATCTCATCAACAATGGCACCCCATTTCATGGCATTCTCAATGTCCTTTCTGCGGCCATACTCATAGACGTTGATATGGGCTTTGGGGAAGAGCGGCGCCAGCGAGGGAACATAGCCGTCGGCGCCCATCAGCATACTGGGAACCGCCAGATTGGTGGAACCCTGCAAGACCTGGAAATCCTTGCCGTGGAAGTAGTTCAGCAGCTTGATGAAAGCGGGAAAATTTCCGGAAGTGTCCTTTACCCCGACGACCTTGTCGATCTGAGAGAGCCTGATGATCGTATTCGCAGTAAGGTTCTGACCGGTAAAGGGTGGAATGTTGTAGATCATGAGATCGGCCTGGGTGTGCCTGCTGATCTCCTCAAAGTGTTGCACCGTCTCATCCTGAGTGGCATGGCGCGCGTAAAAGACCGGTGTCACGACGGCCGTCTGACCGCCCATGTCCTCGAAACGCTTGATGTTATCAATGACCCGCTGGGTACTGGAGTCCATGCAGCCGGCGATCAAAGGCACACGGCCCTCGCACGCATCAAGCGCGATACGGATGGCGCGATCACGTTCGGCCTGCGTCAAGGCCATGCACTCGCCATTGGAGCCGCAGACGAAAATGCCGTGGATGCCGTGATCAATGCAGTGGTCGATCAATCGCCGCAGGCCTTTTTCGTCTACACGCTCATGCTCGTCGATGGGGGTGATGATCGGGGGAACAACGCCAAACACCTTCTGCTTCATATCAATACGCTCCTCGTATAATAAGTTTCAAAGTTAATATTTCAGGTATCAGCAGGCTTTGAG
>CAVBAZ010000272.1:0-13954 GCA_963593515.1 Bacteroidaceae bacterium | reverse complement strand
TTAAACTAAATACCCGCTTTGGTTCATACTGACATAATCCCCGTCCGCCACGATGATGTGATCCAGCAGTTGGATATCCATGGCTTTCAGAGCGTCCCGCACCCATAGTGTCACCGCCCGGTCATTCTCGGAGGGCAGCGCCACGCCGCTGGGATGGTTGTGGGCCAGCACCACCACGCTGGCATCGGACAGCAGGGCGTTTTCCACCACCTGCCGCAGCGAGAAGGCTGCGCTGTCCGCACCGCCCTGGGACAGCCGCTTGCAGCTGAGAAGCTTTCCCTTGGCATCAAGACAGGCCTGATACAGCACCTCCTGCCGCTCCTGCTCCAGCAGCGCCAGAAAATACCGGCCGCATTTGTCCACGGTGTTCAGCACCCGCTCACGGCCCGCGGGACGAGCCGCCCGCTTGCGGATGGCCTCCAGCAGCGTCAGGTACAGCGCCGCGCCGTCGCCCACGCCCTCCACCTTGGCCAGCTCCTCCGCCGGAGCGGCCAGCACGTTTTGCAGCGAACCGAATTTTTGCAGCAGCCGGTGGGCGATCTCGTTGGTGTCCCGCCGGGGAATGGCGTAATACAGCGCCAGCTCCAGCACCTCGTGATCGGCAAAGCTGTCCAGCCCGTGCTGGCGGAACTGATCTTTCTTCCGTGCCCGGTGTCCGTCGTGCAGACCCATATCACGCCCTCCCTTCTGCTGTAATGGTGCATTTTATAGCAATAATATAGTATACCACACAGCGTTTTCCGCGACAAGGCATATTTCTAAAACATTTTTTCGATACCGTCAAAACGTGAAGCGGCGGCCGGACTATAAAATGACCACAAAGGGATGAAAAAAATACCTATGCAAACGGCGCTCCGGCGTGTAGAATAGGCAGTACAATATCAAGGAAAGACAAGGAAAGCCATATGCAACAGAGATCAAGATATCAGACTGCCCGCCGCATCCTCATTTTCTGGACGCTGTTCATCGGCATCGGTGCGGTAGGCGGCGCGTTAATGATGCTGCTGGATCCCAGCGGCAAGACCATGGGCATGGACGCCATGCTGCCCTATTTTCAGGTGCTGCCCTTTGCGGAGGTGGTGTTTCAGGATTTCACCTTCTCCGGCTGGGCGCTGCTGATCGTCAACGGCCTGACCAACCTGACAGCGGCGGCACTGATGCTGGCCCGGAAGCCCGCAGGCACTGTGCTGGGCGGCATTTTCGGCGTGACGCTGATGCTGTGGATCTGCATTCAGTTCTATATGTTCCCGCTGAATTTCATGTCCACCATCTACTTTATTTTCGGCGCCTGTCAGGCAGCCACAGGCTATGCGGCATGGGTGTTCCGCAAGCAGGAGGCTTTCACCGTCAACAGGGCCGACTATCCCCACATCGGCGACGACCTCACACGATTGGTGGTGTTCTTCTCCCGCATGGGCTATGTGCGGAAGAAGGCCTATGAGGAGGCGAACCGCACCGGCGCTGCCGTTTATGAGATCAGGGCGGCGGAGCGGACGGAGGGTACGCTGGGCTTCTGGTGGTGCGGCCGCTACGGCATGCACAAGTGGGACATGCCCATCCAGCCGGTGGACATCGACCTGTCCGCCTACCGGCATGTGACCATCTGCTCCCCCATCTGGGTGTTCGCGCTGGCCGCGCCTGTCCGCAGTTTCTGCAAGGCGGCTGCCGGACAGATCAGGGAGGCGGACTACATACTGGTGCACCACCAGAAGGACACCTACGAAAATGCCGCCGAAGAAATGGACCGCCTTCTGGGCGTTACCCATACCTCTCTGCGCAGTATCCAATGCAGAGAGGGCACCTACAAGGAAACCAGCAAAAGAAAGGAAATGATCGTATGAAAAAGCTGCTGCTTCTTGTGACTATGCTGCTGACGCTGAGCCTGTGCGCCTGCGCCGCCCATACACCGGCTCCCGCGCCGGACGTGACGCCCGATACGCCGCAAGAGACTCCCGACACACCGGATGCACCGGCTGACGGCCAGAGTGTCGATCTGCCGATCCTGAGCGAGATCGACCAGACGGTGCGGGTGGGTACCTCCGGCTCCTACATGACCGCCGTTCAGGCTGCCGTCAAGCTGTTGGACTGGGGCGTGGATACGGGCCTTGACCCTGAGGAGATCCGCAGTGCCACCACCGCTTGGCTGGGCAATATGGGCAACGACGCCCAGACGGCCTTTGCCGAAAAGCTGGCGCTGGTGGACGATGCCTACCAGTCGCTGCTGAAGGACGGCGCAGAGGATCTGCTGTCCTCCGCCGGCTGCACCGACACCGCCTATCCCTGGAGCAGCGAGCCTGTGGAGAGCATCGAAGCCATCATGGACGCCGCGGGACTGCGTTCCTGACAGAAAAAGAGCTGAGCGTCGGCCGACGCTCAGCTCTTTTTTTCATCTGTATCCGCCGGGTGAAACCGCTCATATACCGCCAGCGCCGCCGGGGCGGGCAGCACCTTCCGCAGATCGTCCAGCGACGCGCCTTCGATGGCCTTCACCGTGCCGAAGCGCTTGAGGAGCGCCTGCTTCCGGGTCTCGCCGATGCCGGGGATGCCGTCCAGCTTGCTGCGGTAGGTGCGCTTTTTGTGCTTCTGCCGCTGGAAGGTGATGGCGAAGCGGTGTACCTCCTCCTGCACCCGTCCGATGAGGGTGAAGATATGGGGCGACTGCTGGATGCCCAGCTCGCTGCCCTCGACAGTGATGAGGGCGCGGGTGCGGTGGCGGTCGTCCTTCACCATGCCCAGAATGGGGATGGATACCCCCGCCGCCCGCTCCGCCGCCAGCGCCGCGTGAGCGTGGCCCAGACCGCCGTCGATCAGCAGCAGGTCAGGCAGGGGCGGGAATTTCTCGTCATCCTTATGGGCAAAGCGCCGCTCCAACACCTCCTGCATGGCGGCGTAGTCATCGGGGCCGGTCAGGGTCTTGATGGCGAATTTGCGATAGTCCCGCTTCAGCGGCTTGCCGTCCACGAACACCACCATGGAGGCCACCATGTCGTCGCTGCCCAGATTGGAGATGTCGTAGCTCTCCATGCGCCGGGGCACGGCGGGCAGCTGCGCCAGCGTCTGTAAGTCCGTCAGCGCCTTGGCCACCCGTTCCGACTCTGTGGTAATGCGCTCGGCCTCCTCGCGGGCGTTCTGGGCTGCCATGTCCACCAGCTGGGAGCGTTCGCCCCGCTGAGGGGCCTTGATGGTCACCTTGTGGCCCGCCTGTCCCGTCAGCAGCGCGGCGAAGGTGTCGCTGCCGTCAAACAAACACGGCAGCAATATCTCACGGGGCAGCACCGCCTTGTCCAGATAGTACTGGCTCAGCACGGCGCTGAGCACCTCCGGCTCCGACTGGTCGGCGGCGGTGGGGAATATCTCGATCTGGCGGCCCAGCAGGTCGCCGTTTTCAATGTGCAGCACCGCCGCGCCGCACCGCACCGGCCCGGTGTATACGCCCCACACGTCCGTGTCGGCGCACACACCCGCAATGACCTGCTGCTGTTTGCCCAGCACCTGCAGGGCCTGCATCCGGTCCCGGAGGGCGGCGGCCTTTTCAAATTCCAAATCCTCTGCCGCCTGCTCCATCTCCTGCCGGAGGTTCGCCGTCACCTGCCGCAGCTTGCCGCCCAGCAGCTCCGCCGCCTGGGCCATCCGGGCCTGATACTCCGCCTGACCGGGGCCGTCAGGAGAGCAGAAGCCGTCGCACCGGCCAATGTGGTGGTTCAGGCAGGGCCGCTCCTTGCCGATGTCCCGTGGGAACTGGCGGTTGCAGGTGGGCAGCTTCAGCGCGGCGCACACCGCCTGCAGGGCCGCCCGCGTCTCATGCCGCCCGCCGAAGGGCCCGAAGTACCGGGCACCGTCCTCCTCTGGCTTGTTCACCAGCGTGAACCGGGGATAGGGGGCTTTTTCATTCAGCCGCACGAAGGGATAGCCCTTGTCGTCCTTCAAAAGTATATTATACCGGGGCTGGTGCCGCTTGATGAGGGAGTTCTCCAAAATCAGCGCCTCGAACTCCGTGCGCACCATGATGGTGTCGAAGTGATCCACCTGCGACACCATCATCCGGGTCTTTTCATTGTGGCCGCTGCCGGACTGGAAATACTGGCTAACGCGGTTTTTCAGCTTCTTTGCCTTGCCCACATAGATAACCAGCCCCGTCTTGTCCATCATGATATACACGCCGGGGGACAGCGGCAGGCTGTCCGCCTTTTGCAGCAGCTCCTGTTTCGTCATGACAAAGTCCCCCTTTCCAATGGTGCTCCCAGTATAGCACGCCGCCGCCCGGGCCGCAAGGTTGCTTTTTCTCCGGCGGCATGGTATCATCAGGAAAAAACAACGAAAGAGGGAACATTTTTATGATACAGGATATCGCGCCCCACCGGTTTGACCGCACCTACGTCATCGGCAAACCCGACGCCCACGACATCGCCCTGTGCGTGCGCAAGGGCAAGGTGCTGCTGCAACGGGACGGCGACGGCTGGACGCTGCCCCGGTTCGGAACGGCCATTCCCACGGAGGACGCCCTCCATGTGTTCTCGCTGGACGGGGTGGACTGCTATCTGGCCCGCACGCCGGACACCGTGCCGGAGGGCGCGGAATATGTGGACGTGGGCGGCATCCGGGCGGTGCGGCCCATGGAGACGGCTTTCGCCGCCATCACCGCTGTGCAGCTCCACCGGTGGTACGGTGCGCGGCAGTTCTGCGGCCACTGCGGCCACAAGATGAAACCCAGCGATATCGAACGGGCCATGGTCTGTCCGGCCTGCGGCCAGATCGAGTACCCCAAGATCTGCCCCGCCGTCATCGTGGCCGTCACCCACGGGGACAAGCTGCTGCTGACCCGCTACGCCAACCGTCCCTTCCGGGGCTATGCCCTCATCGCCGGTTTCGTGGAGATCGGCGAAACACTGGAGGACACCGTCCACCGTGAGGTGATGGAGGAGGTGGGCGTGAAGGTGAAGAATCTGCGGTACTATAAGAACCAGCCATGGGCCTTTACCGACACGCTGCTGACCGGCTTTTACTGCGAGCTGGACGGCAACCCGGACATCACCCTCGACCATAACGAGCTGTGCGAGGGCGTGTGGCTCTCCCGCGAGGAGATCCCCAGCCGGGAAAACGACATCAGCCTGACCGCCGAGATGATCGAGCGGTTCAGAAGAGGCGAAGAATAGGAAACAAGCGCCGTCCCGACGGGACGGCGCTTTCTAAATGGTTGTTTATTTATGGGGCGCGGGTTTGGCAGGCTCTTGTTTTTGAACATCTTTACGCTATAATATAGATATCCACATCGCAGACTTCCACACGGGCGATTTTCAGGAGGAAGTTCGGGGGCAAAACTGCCACTTTTTTAGATGCCACATCTGATGTTTTGTGCGTGTTGCGGAACGGAAAAACTGCCACTTTTATGCCACCTTTCCCATCTCCGGCACCGGCGGGGCAGGCAAAAAAAGAGGAGAGGGGACTTCCCTCTCCTCTTGCTAAAAGCCAGTATTGACGCGGTTTTGCTTACTTGCCGAAGTAGCGGTTCAGCAGGCCCTCGAACGCCTTGCCGTGACGGGCCTCGTCGCGGGCCATTTCATGGACGGTGTCGTGGATAGCGTCCAGATTGTACTGCTTGGCCAGTTTGGCCAGCTCGAACTTACCGGCGGTAGCGCCGTTCTCGGCGTCCACGCGCATCTGCAGGTTCTTCTCGGTGCTGTCAGTGATGACCTCGCCCAGCAGCTCAGCGAACTTGGCAGCGTGCTCGGCCTCTTCCAGACCGGCCTTCTCCCAGTACAGGCCGATCTCGGGATAGCCCTCGCGGTGGGCCACACGGGCCATAGCCAGATACATACCGACCTCAGAGCACTCGCCCTCGAAGTTGGCGCGCAGACCGTCAATGATCTCCTTACGGACCTCCTCGGGCACGTTGTCGCCGAACACCTTGCCGACGCCTACCACATGCTCGGCCGCCCAGGACTTCTCCTCGGCCTGCAGGGTGAACTTCTCGCCGGAAACGTGGCACACCGGGCACTCAGCGGGGGGAACATCGCCTTCATGAACATAACCGCAAACAGGACAGCCCCACTTCTTCATCGTAAATTACCTCCATTGTCATAATTAAATATTTGTTTTGTTCTTATTTTGACGCCGTTTCGCCCTTGCGAAGCGGCCATTGTCAACTATTTTCCGTTTTTGCCAGACAGGTATTGCAGCGGCCATAGAAGGTGACGCTGTAACCGTCCTCCCGGCCCACCTGCGCCAGATCCGGCGCGTTGACCGGAATAGGCGGCAGGTCGATGACCGCGCCGCAGGTACGGCAGATAAAGTGCCCGTGAGGGGCGACGTTGCCGTCGTAGCGATCTTCGCCGTCTACACAGCCGATGACCTGCACCATACCCTCGCTGCGGAAGCGGGCCAGATTGCGGTACACCGTGGCCAGCGACAGGTCGGGGATCTGGGGCTTCAACTGGGTGTAGACCCATTCCGCTGAGGGGTGGCACTTGGTGGAGCGCAGGCATTGCAGAATGGCTTCCCGCTTGGGGCTGTATCGTGTTTCCATATGCGCTCCTTTCGCTTTAATTGCTAACGATTATTGTTTGCATTAGTATAGTACCACACCCTTTTGGATTTGTAAAGAGTTTTTTTGAAAAAAGTTGAAAAAATTTTTCGCCGAACCGGGAGGGTGCGAAAAAGGACGGTATGGCAAAACCATACCGTCCTTTACTATATGTGTTTTTGCGGAAATTACTCAGCCTCGGCCAGAGCCTTGGCAGCAGCGATGGCCTTCTCCTGTGCCGCAGCGGGGCAATCCTCGTAGCGGACGAAGGTGAAGGTGAAGGTGCCGCGGGACTGGGTCATGGAGCGCAGATCGATGGCATAGCTCATCATCTCGGCCATGGGGACCTCGGCCTCCAGCACGGTCTCGCCGTCGCCGGTGGGGTTCATGCCCATGACGCGGCCGCGGCGCTTGTTCAGGTCGCCCATAACGTCGCCCACATAGTTATCGGGCACAGTGACCTTCAGCTCGCCGATGGGCTCCATCAGCACGGGCTTGGCCTCGGGCAGAGCGGCCTTGAATGCCAGGTTGGCGGCCAGCTTGAACGCGATTTCGGAGGAGTCCACGGGGTGGTAGGAGCCATCCACCAGGGTGGCCTTCAGGAACACCACGGGATAGCCGGCCAGCACGCCGTGCAGGCAGCTCTCGCGCAGGCCCTTTTCCACGGCGGGGAAGTAGTTCTTGGGCACGGAGCCGCCGAACACGTTCTCCTCGAAAATCATATCCTCCTGCTCGCTCTGGGGCTCGAAAATGATATGGACATCGCCGAACTGGCCGCTGCCGCCGGTCTGCTTCTTATAGCGGCCCTGCTTGCGGACGGTGCTGCGGATCTTCTCGCGGTAAGCGACACGGGGGGTATCCAGCTCGGAATCCACACCGAAGCGGGACTTCAGCTTGGCGCACAGTACGTCGATCTGGATATCGCCGGCGCCGGAAATGACGGTCTGGTGAGTCTCGGCGTTGTTGGTGACGGAGAAGGTGGGATCCTCCTCGTTCAGCTTGTTCAGGCCGGTGCCCAGTTTCTCGATCTCCTGCTTGGTCTTGGGAGCGATGGCACGCTCATAGCAGGCGGGAGCGAAGGCCAGAGGCGCGAACTTCACATAGGTCTTGGGCTCGCACAGGGTGTCGCTGGTCTTGACCTTGTCCATCTTGCCGATGGCGCCGATATCGCCGCAGCAGATCTCCTTGGTCTCTTCGCTCTTCTTGCCCTTCATGGTGTACAGACGGCCCAGCTTTTCGGTGTTGCCGGTGGTCATGTTGTACAGGGACATATCGCTGGTGACCTTGCCGCGGATGACCTTGATCATGGAGAACTTGCCGTACTGGTCGGAGATGGTCTTGAACACGAAAGCGGCGGTGGTGCCGTTGGGATCGTAGGCGACCTCGATGGCGTTGCCGTCGTCGTCCTCGGCGGCCTCGGCGGGCATGTCGGTGGCCACGGGAACCAGATCCACGATGGTCTGCATCAGCATGTCAACACCCATACCGGTGACGGCGGAGCCGCACAGCACGGGGCACACGGAACCTTCACGGACACCGATCTTCAGACCCTTGGCCATATCCTCGGCGGACAGCTCCATGGTCTCGAAGAACTTCTCCATCAGCTCCTCGTCGGCGCCGGCGGCGGCTTCCATCAGCTCGGCACGCAGGGCCTCCACCTCGTCGGCCATGTCGGCGGGGATGGCGCACTCGCCCTTGGCGTCGTAAGCCTTATTGTGCAGCAGATCAACGATCACGGTGACGGCCTTGTTGGCATCAGCCTTGGTGGCCACGATGGGGGCGATGGCAGTACCGAACTTGGCCTTGACGGCATCGATGCAGGAGGCGTAGTCGGCGTTGGCGTCTTCCACGCGGTTAATGAACATCATGCGGGGCTTCTTGCCCAACATCTTCCAGGTACGCTCCATGCCCACGGACATGCCGTCCTTGGCGTTGCCCACGATCACGGCGCACTCGGCGGCGCGAATGGCGCACACGGCCTCGCCGGCGAAGTCGAAGTTGCCGGGGGCGTCCATGACGTTGATCTTCTTACCCTTATACATGACGGGAGCAAAGGCCAGAGAGATAGAGATCTGGCGCTTGATCTCCTCGGCGTCGTAGTCGCAGGTGGTGTTGCCGTCGGCAGTCTTGCCCAGACGGTCGATACCCTTGGTCATGTAGAGCATCTGCTCCACCAGAGAGGTCTTGCCGGAGCCGCCGTGGCCCAGCAGGGCAATATTGCGAATGTCGTTTGCAGTCATAATGGTTATGTTCTCCCTTCAATTTGATCCAGCGCACGGGCGCTGCCGCGCGCAATACGCTCAACATGACGATTATAGCTCAGTTTTTCAAGTCTGACAACCATTATTTTTGATATTTGTATGAAAAATCCTGCGGTATGCGGGATTTTTCGTCAACTTCCACAAGGGACTTTTCCTTTTTCTGGTCAGGTCGACAATAGATAAAACACCGCGGCAGAAAATCCGCCGCGGCGTTCCGTCCGATAAGTCCTCATAAACCGTCAATACCGCTTGGCCAGACCGCTCAACAGCAGCGTGGGCAGCAGCCACAGCGCCAGAAAGCCCAGCATATACAGCGGTGAAAGCGTCCCGTAGCTGCCCACGGAGGTGAGGTAATACGTCAGCAGCAGACCCACCACCGCGCCCAGATAGCACAGCCATGTGCCGGTGCGTACCGCGCTGCGCAGGCGGCGGGAGCCGATGACCGTCTCCACCAGCGGCATCAGGCCCTCCCGGTAGATGACGGCGTTGGGGGCCTCACCCTGCTGCTCCATCACGTCGGACAGCGCCAGCCGGGCGGAGACGTTGGGGTAGACCGGCTTGCAGTCGAAGCCGAACTTCCGCTTGAGCAGACCCGGCGTCACGTTGCCGCTGCGGACGGCCAGCACGGGCCGCAGTCCGGCCCGGCGCAAAGCCCGCAGCGCCCAGTCCACATTGCGGGAGGGCTGGTACTTGATAACAAAGATAGCGCCCAGCACACCGTCGACGGCCAGAAAAACGCCGGTTTGCAGCTTCAGGTCATGGGGCAGGGGGATCTTCTGCTTGCGCATGAAATAGGCGCTGCCCATGGCCACCGTTTCGCCCCGGATGGTGCCGATGACGCCGCCCTCCTCGCAGAAGCGCAGGTCATCCACACGGGCGGAGAAGCCGCCCTCCACCGCCAGCTGCTGGCGGAACAGGGGCGCAAGCTGACTGTGGGCCGCCTGTGCCATACCGTCGGCGTAGGAGAGCATTTTGATCCGCTCCTCGCCGTAGACCTTATAGCCGTTGAAGGCCACGGTACCGGTGGGGAACAGGTCGTTTTCCGTGATCAGCAGCTGGCGGCTGCGGCTCAGCGCCGGAGTTCCGGCGTAACCGGCCAGTGCACTGCCGCTGCGGGTCAGACGGTATTGGAGCCGCTGCAGGGGCAGCGCCGCCGTCAGCGACAGGGACAGGGGCAGGGCCACCGTCAGGTGGGCCGACCAGACCCACAGGAAACGCTCCATACTGTGGCCCGACAGGCACACCACCGCGGCAAGCACCGTGGCGGCACTCAGCAGAATGGGTGTCAGGTACCATTGCCAACGGCGGGCGGGATCGGTCTTGTCCGTCATGCGATAGAAGCCGGACAGCCGTCCCTTCTGCTTGCAAAGTCCCACATCCACGCTGGAGGCCACATAGGGCGGCTCACCGCCGACGTTCACCAGCTGGAAGGCGTCACGCCGCGTCTCGGCCTCCAGCAGCAGCGCCCACAGCTCCATCCAGATCAGGAGCGCGGCGGTGGCGGCAAAGGGCGCGTGGCCGTCCTGGGTGACGGCGGTGGCTACGATACCGTCAAAGTCCACAGCAAATGTCAGCAGCAGCGCGCCGAGGGCGCTGGTCACATGGCCGCTTTTCACTTCCCGGAAGGCGTATTTCCACACATCCATCGCCAGCATGGCCGACAGCAGCAGGATGCCGCAGGGCACGCGGGCGTGCAGCGTGACGCTCTCCGTCCATGCCGCAGGCATATAGCCCAAGCCCTCAAGGATCGCCAGCGCCAGCAGCACGGCCACCGGGAAGGTAAGCACGGTCAGCGACCGGCTCAGATGCTTGGCCCGGCGCTTTTCCGCCCGGAACGCCTCGTCGCTGTCAGGCTCCGGTTCCGGCTCCGGTTCGGGACGCCGCCTGCGCTGCGGCTCCTCCCACAGCTGCTCGGTGTCCTGTGGAAGCCCCCGACGGACATGGCGGTGCGCCAGCAGCCCGTGGAGCCGCTCCCGCAGTGAGGGCGGCGGCTCAAGGATGCCGTCGTCATTCTCCGCCAGCACCGCGTCCACCGTGTCGTGCATGACGTTTTTCAGGGAGACCCGATCCGGCGGCAACTCTTCTTCCTCCGTTTTCTCAGGCTCCGGTTTCGGCTTCGGCGGAGGTGCGGGCTTGGTGCGGATCACCGGAAATTCCGTGGTGTCCTGCTTTTTCCGAGGCTTCCGCTTTTTATGCGTTTTCTCCGGCCGGGGCGGACGAATGGTGATCTCCTCCTCCGGTTCCGGCGCGGGTTCGGATACCGGTTCCGGCGTCGGTTCGGGAGCAGGCGCGGGGATCGGCTCCGGATCGGGCACCGGCATGGGGACGGGCTCCGGCGCTTCCTCCGTTTGGGCAGGCTGACGCCCACCCTTGCCGTATTCGGCCAGGATGGACTCCAGTGTGATGTCCTCCTCAGATAGGGAAGGCGTATGCAGTTGTTCTTCGTCTTGCCTGCGCATGGATGTCCTTTTCCTCAGCTCCGCTGGCGCACCGCCTCATACAGCAGGATAGCCGCTGCGGCGGAGGCGTTCAGGGAGGAGATATGCCCCTTCATGGGGATGCTTACCAGAAAGTCACAGTTTTCCGACACCAGCCGGGTCATGCCGTCGCCCTCAGAGCCGATGACAATGGCCGCCGGGCCTTTCAGGTCGGCGTTATAGAGCGTGGTGTTGCCGTCGGCGGCGGTGCCGAATACCCACACGCCCTGCTTTTTCAGATCCTTCAGCAGGGACGGGATGTTGGCCACACGGGCCACCGGCATATAGCTGACGGCTCCGGCGGAGGTCTTGGCCACGATGGCGGTCAGGCCCGCACTGCGGCGCTTGGGGATGATGACGCCGTGAGCGCCGGCGCACTCGGCGGTGCGGAGGATGGCACCCAGATTGTGGGGGTCGGAGATCTCGTCGCACACCACCAGCAAAGGCGCTTCGCCCTTGTCGGCGGCGGCTTGCAGGATGCTCTCCACCGTCACATACTCCCGGACGGCGGCCAGCGCGATGACGCCCTGATGGGCGTGGGTGCGGGACATGTTGTCCAGCTTGCG
Source organism: Bacteroidaceae bacterium (assembly GCA_963593515.1). GTDB lineage: Bacteria > Bacillota > Clostridia > Oscillospirales > Oscillospiraceae > Vescimonas. The sequence goes on along the minus strand of CAVBAZ010000272.1, from coordinate 2,130 downwards.
GCGGTCGGCCTCCACCACCACGATGCCCGCGTCACGGGCCTTGGAGGCGATGTGTCCCAGCGTCTTGTCGGTCTCGCCCTTGGCCAGATAGATCTTGTCGATGGCCGTCCCGGAACGGAGGGCCTCAATGACCGCGTTGCGGCCTTCGATAATGCCGTCGGCTTCCGCCTCCGGCATGGGGCGGCGCTTCTCGGCAGCAGCTTGTTCTTTCATCGGAAAATGATCCCTTTCCATGGTTTGATGTACATACAAAAATGATTATACCATACATCTTCGTCAAGATAAAGGAGGATTCATGGAAATTTTACAGAAAATCCGACTATGTGCCGCTTGTGACCGGCACAAATTTATGATATACTGGCGTTTATACTCAGGAGTGATCCGCTCTTTATTTAAGGAGGGCTTTATGGCAGATAACAACCGCAACAACAAAAACAACAAAAACAGCAACCGGATGCGGGGTATCCTGACGCTGGTGATGTGGGCCGTGGTGCTGACGGTGGCGATGAACTACATCAGCGCCTACTCCGGCAACACCGCCAACAAGACCACCAGCCATGAGATCAAGTACAGCCAGATGGTGGAGATGGTGGAAAAGGATCAGGTCAAGGAGATCCAGTTCAAGGATCAGGCCATCTACATCACCCCCGTGGAAGGCTATACCTATACGGAGGAGGTCAAGGAGGGCAGCAAGGAGCAGCCCAAGACCTACACCCAGTCCAAGGACAGCAAGCTGACGCTGTATACGGCGTATCTCTCCAACGATCAGCTGCTGCCGCTGCTGGAGGAGCACAACGTGGCCTACTCCTGCTATTATGAGGCCGAGATGAACCCGGTGCTGGTGTTCATGGTCAGCTACATCCTGCCCATCATCATTACGGTGGCGCTGTTCATGCTGCTGATGCGCTTCCTCAGCAAGTCCGGCGGCGGTGGCTTCGGCGGCATCGGCAGCGTGGGCAAGTCCAACGCCAAGGTCTATATGGAGAAATCCACCGGCGTCACCTTCAAGGATGTAGCTGGTCAGGACGAGGCCAAGGAGTCGCTGGCGGAGATCATCGACTTTCTGCATAACCCCGGCAAGTATACCGCCATCGGCGCAAAGCTGCCCAAGGGCGCGCTGCTGGTGGGCTCTCCCGGTACCGGTAAGACCCTGCTGGCCAAGGCCGTGGCCGGTGAGGCGGGCGTGCCATTCTTCTCCATCTCCGGCTCCGACTTTGTGGAGATGTTCGTGGGCGTGGGCGCCAGCCGTGTCCGCGACCTGTTCAAGGAAGCCGCCAAGGTGGCGCCCTGCATCATCTTCATCGACGAGATCGACACCATCGGCAAATCCCGTGACGCCAGCAAGTTCGGCGGCAACGACGAGCGCGAGCAGACGCTGAACCAACTGCTGGCGGAGCTGGACGGCTTCGACCCCAGCAAGGGCGTGATCGTGCTGGGCGCGACGAACCGGCCCGAGGTGCTGGACAAGGCGCTGCTGCGTCCCGGCCGCTTCGACCGGCGCATCACTGTGGACCGTCCCAATCTGGCGGGCCGTCTGGCCACGCTGCAGGTGCATACCCGCAACATCCATCTGGCGGAGGACGTGGATCTGGAGAAGATCGCACAGGCCACCGCGGGCTGCGTGGGCGCGGATCTGGCCAATCTGGTGAACGAGGCCGCCCTGCGGGCCGTCCGCAAGGGACGCAAGGCCGTGAATCAGAACGACCTTCTGGCCTCCTTCGAGCTGGTCATCGCCGGCAGCGAGAAGAAGGGCACCGTCATCACCGAGGAGGAAAAGCGCATCATCGCCTATCACGAGGTGGGCCACGCGCTGGTGGCGGCCAAGCAGAAGAATGCCCAGCCGGTCTCCAAGATCACCATTGTGCCCCATACGCAGGGTGCGCTGGGCTATACGCTACATCTGCCGGAGGAGGAGAAGTTCCTCATGTCCAAGGACGACATTCTGGCGGAGATCCGCACGCTGTTGGCAGGCCGCTCCAGCGAGGAGATCGTGTGCAACACCATGACCTCCGGCGCTGCCAACGACATCGAGCGGGCCACGGAGATGGCCCGGAATCTGGTGGCCCGGTTCGGCATGTGCGACGAGTTCGACATGATGGCGCTGGGCAGCGTCCAGAGCCAGTATCTGGA
>CAVBAZ010000271.1:0-3536 GCA_963593515.1 Bacteroidaceae bacterium | reverse complement strand
TTTGCGCTCTTTTTCGGGGTGTTCGCGATTCTTACTTTGTTTCAAACTTTACCTCATAGCATGGGAAAACGTGTGTTTTTGTGCTGCAAAAGCGCCGCATACAGCGCGTCGATATCGGCAAAGGTGGTCTCCGGGCCGAAGCTGACGCGCAGCACACCGTTGGCGGTGCGCTTGTCCAACCCCAGCGCCATCACCACATGGCTCAGCTTGCCCCGGTGGCAAGCGCTGCCCGCCGACAGGCAGATGCCCTGACTTCCCAGATCGGTGACCACGTTGGCGCTGGGATACCCCACCAGCGACACCATCAGGATATGGGGCGCTTCGCCCTGTCCCACGGCCACCACGCCGTCGATGGACAGCAGCTTCTCGCGGCAATAGGCCTTTACCTCTGCCATATGGGCCAGCTTGTCCGCCAGACCCTCGGCCCGAAGCTCCGCCGCCTTGGCGAAGCCCGCGATCTGGGCGGTGGCCTCGGTGCCGGAGCGGGTGCCATCCTCCTGTCCGCCGCCATGCAAAAGCGGACGGATATTGCGGACGTTGGGGCCCACGTACAGTGCGCCGATGCCCTTGGGGCCGCCGATCTTGTGGGCGGAAAGACTCATCATATCCACACCCAACACCTTGGGGTCGCAGGGCACCTTCATGAAGCCCTGCACCGCATCGGTATGCAGCAGGGCGCGGCTGTGGCGCTCCTTCAGAAGCCGGGCGATCTCCGCCACGGGGAACACACAGCCGGTCTCGTTGTTCACCAGCATGACGCTGACCACCGCCGTGTCCTCCCGCAGCGCTTCACCCACCTGAGCGGCGGTGATGTGCCCGGTCTTATCGGGCTTGAGATACGTCACCTCACATCCTTGCTGCTCCAGCGCGCGGCAGGTCTCCAGCACGGCGCTGTGCTCCACGGTGGTGGTGATGATATGGCGGCCCGCATGGCGGTTCTGCCACAGGGCAGCCTGAATGGCCCAGTTGTCGCTCTCGGTGCCGCAGGAGGTGAAGTGCAGTTCTTTCGGCTGGCAGCCCACCGCGCCCGCGATAACGGCCCGGTAGCCCTCCACCATCTTCTTGGCCTCCTGTCCCATGGGATACTGGGAAGAGGGATTGCCAAACTGCTGCGTCAGCACACGGTACATTTCATCGGCAACAGCCTTGGGTACAGGGGTGGTAGCGGCGTGATCCAGATAAATCATAACGGTTTCCTCTCTATTTTTCGCCTGTCGGGTATTGTCATACCGGCCGGAATCAAGTATAATGGGGTATTATTTTAGGGACTGTTTCCTTATGGTGAGTGTCCGTAATTTTTAATTATACTGTATCAAAAAGGAAAGTGCAAGATGCGCGTTGCGATTTACACCCTTGGCTGCAAGGTGAACCAATATGAGACTCAGGCCATGGAGCAGGAGCTTGTCCGCCGGGGCCACACGCTGGTGCCCTTTGAGGAAGCGGCGGATGCCTACATCGTCAATACCTGCTCCGTCACCGCCGTCAGCGACAAAAAGTCCCGCCAGATGATCCGCCGCTGCCGCAAGCTCAACGAAAACGCCGTGGTGGCCGCCTGTGGCTGCTACGTCCAGACCCACCCCGACGAGGCGGCGGGTCTGGAGCTGGATCTGATCGCCGGCACCGGCGACCGGATGGCGTTCCTCGACCTTTTGGAGCAGGCCGCCCACGAGAAGGAGCCGGTCACCCTGCTGGACGACGCCCTGCGCCGCCGCCAGTTTGAGGTGCTGCCCGCCGGCGGCATGGCCGAGCGTACCCGTGCCATGCTGAAGGTGGAGGACGGCTGCGTCAACTTCTGCACCTACTGCATCATTCCCTACGCCCGCGGCCCGGTGCGCTCCCTGCCGCTGGAGACGGCGGTGGCGCAGACACGGCAGCTCCGGGCCGAAGGCTATCGTGAGCTGGTACTGACGGGCATCGAAATTTCCAGTTGGGGCCACGACCTGAAAAACGGCACAGGTCTCATCGACCTGCTGGAAGCCGTCAGCGCCGCGGCGGGCGACATGCGCATACGGCTGGGCAGTCTGGAGCCCCGCACCATCACTGAGGATTTCTGCCACCGGGCGGCGAAGCTCCCCAACCTCTGTCCCCACTTCCACCTGTCGCTGCAATCCGGCTGCGACGAAACGCTAAAGCGCATGAACCGCAAATACGACACCGCCCGATTCTATGAATCGGTGCAGCTGCTGAATCAATATTTCGACCGCCCAGCCATCACCACCGATCTCATCACCGGCTTCCCCGGCGAGACGGAGGAGGAATTTTCCCAGACGCTGGCGTTCATCGAAAAATGCAGCTTTGCCGCCATGCACATCTTCCCCTACTCCATCCGCCCCGGCACGAAAGCGGCGGCCATGCCCCAGCTGACGGCGGCGGTGAAAGAGGAGCGGGCTGCGCGGGCGGCTCAGGTGGCCCACCGGATGCATCAAGCGTATCTGGAGGGCTGCGTCGGCAGGACGTATCCGGTTCTGTTCGAGCAGGAAAAGGACGGCCTCTACACCGGCCACGCCCCCAACTATATGGCAGTAGCGGTGCAGGGCAGCGAGCTTCACAATCAGGTTCGGGAGGTGACCATCACCAAATGCAATGGAGAGACATTATTGGGGGAACTGGTATGAAAGAGAACCATCATCACTTTTTCGCCTACATCAGCCGGATGCGGTTCATCAACCGCTGGGCGCTGATGCGTAACAGCTACACCGAAAACATTCAGGAGCACAGCCACATGACCGCCGTACTGGCCCACGCGCTGGCAGTGATCCGCAACCAGTTCTTTGACGGCCACATCGACGAGGGGCAGGTGGCCGTGGCGGCTCTGTACCACGATGCCGGGGAGATCCTCACCGGCGACATGCCCACCCCCATCAAGTACTATAATCCCGCTATCCGGGAGGCCTACCGTCAGGTGGAGCGTGTGGCGGAGGATAAGCTGCTGGGCATGTTGCCTGACGAGCTGCGGCCCACCTACAGCGCTGCCCTGTCCCCTGCCGCGCCGGAAATTCAGCAGCTGGTGAAGGCCGCCGACAAGCTCAGCGCCTACATCAAGTGCTTAGAGGAGCTGAAGGCGGGCAACAACGAGTTCCGTCAGGCGGAGGAGCAGACCCGCTACGCACTGGACGACATGGAACTGCCGGAGGTGGACTATTTTCTGGAGCACTTCCTGCCGTCGTTCAAGCTGACGCTGGACGAGCTGGAATAACAACTGGCATGAAATCTGACGATTTCATTGCCAAAGGGGCTTGCGGCCAGAGCGCCCTGCCAATGTAAGCGTAGGGGCGGGGTTCTACCCCGCCCGCCGTATAACGAAAACGTCTCCGTTCACGAAACGGGAGGGGCAGAGCCCCTCCCCTACGGACGTTCTTTCGGCAGTCATTTCGTAGGGCGGGGTGACCACACCCCGCCGCCGTTTACCGAACAGGCCATCGCAAACCGAACGGGCCGATGTGGGCATCGGCCCCTACGACATTAAAACACAACCCCGCAACTTACTTAAAAGTCCAATGGTATGAAGTCAAGTAGGTGATGCAAGAAAATTTTGA
>CAVBAZ010000270.1:0-3996 GCA_963593515.1 Bacteroidaceae bacterium | reverse complement strand
GGCGTTTCTGCCGGCGAAGGCCGTGCTTGAAAAGCTTCCGGAGGCGCAGCCCATGTCGCCTGACGGCGGTGTGGCAAGGCTTTACCGCATCCCCGGCGCATACGGAAACATTGGCCTTATCAGCCCCGTGAGCGACCACTTCTGCGCAAGCTGCAACCGCCTGCGGCTGACCGCCGACGGGAAGATCAAGCCGTGTCTTCATTCAAGTGACGAGTTCCCCATCAAAGGGCTGTCTTACGATGAAATGCTTGCCGCGTTCCGGCAGGCGATCGTGGCCAAGCCTGCGCGTCACGCTGAGCTTTCCGCACAGCGCCGGAGCGAAGCGGGCCGGAACATGAACCAGATCGGAGGATAATTATGCCGGATTTTACACATTTTAACGATCAGGGCCGGGCAAAAATGGTGGACGTGGGCGAAAAGCCGGTGTCTGACCGCACGGCCGTTGCCACCGGACGGGTGCTGGTAAACCAGCAGACGTTTGCGCTGATCAAAAGCGGCGGCATGAAAAAGGGAGATGTTCTGACCGTTGCGCAGATCGCGGGCGTGATGGGCGCGAAGCGCACACCGGACATCATTCCGATGTGCCACCCGATCCTGCTCAGCGGCATTGACCTGAAATTATGGCTGGACGAAGAAAGACGCAGTGTGGAGATCGAAGCGAGCGTCTCGTGTGACGGAAGAACGGGCGTGGAAATGGAGGCGCTGACGGCAGTCTCCACCGCCGCGCTCACGGTCTACGACATGTGCAAGGCCGTACAGAAGGATATGTGCATCACGGACATCCGCCTGCTTCACAAAACGGGCGGCGTCCACGGAGATTTTTTCAGGGAGGAAGCTAAATGAGCATGAAGAAAGAAAGCCCGTCCGTGGACGTCTGGCTGAAGGAAGCAAAGCAGGACGAAAGCGCCGGTAAGATCGGCATGTATCTTGTCCACAACGGCGTTGTCCGTCAGTCGGCCAAAGCAAAGGTCCGGCAGGGGACAGAAAATACGAAGCCTGTTACGGGGCTGGTGTTTTCCTATGACAAGGAAAAGGTCGATGCGGCGATCACAGAAACGTATCAGATGGACGGTATTTATTATATCAGGGTCTGGCTGAATGAAGGACAGCTCACGGTTGGGGACGATATCATGTATGTTCTGGTGGGCGGCGATATCCGCCCGCACGTTGTGGACGCGCTGCAAGCCCTGGTGGGCAAGATCAAATCCGAGTGCGTCGTGGAGACTGAACTCTACGACTGAGCAGTTTCTTGCAGCTTGCTGAGGCAAGTATCGCTGTTGTGGAGACTGCCCAAGGTGATCGTTTATATGATCTGAAAGTGTAATGTGCGCTCAAATTCTGCACTGTAGTAATCAAAAATAAGAAAATAAGGAACGGCTGCTCAACGCTAGAGCAGCCGTTCCTTGTATATCCGACCTTACTTTCGTTCTGCGATGGACGCACGTATACGAACACTCACATTGAGGAGGATGCTTTGGGATGTAATGCCGGAGGATGTCATCAGCAAATGAAGGCGATCTACAGCGGCAGTAGCAAGCGCCTGACGATCCACGTGTACGGTGGATAGCGGCGGAGTTGTCAGGCTGCACTCGGGTACATCGTCAAACCCGATGACAGAAACATCCCTCGGCACGGAATATCCTAACTGGGTCAGTGCACTGATCAGAGAGAGCGCGGTATAGTCATTCTCACAAAAGAAAGCCGTAGGTATATCGCTGCGGCCGGATAGCGCAGCCTTCAGCCGCTCTACACCATCCGCAGAATAGCTGTTGGTTGGGATATTATCCTTCGGAGCGAAAGAAAGTCCATGCGCCTGCAGGGCAGAGAGAAAGCCGCGATGCCGTTCCTCCAGGTTGTAAACATTGGGTGAGGAGGAAATGTAGCCTATATGTGAGTGTCCGCGGCGGATAAGATTTTCAACAGCCAGATATGCACCGGAAAAGTTGTTGATAGAGACGGAATTTAAATTGTGGATCGTGCAGTTTCGATCCAGCAGGACAAAGGGGACGGGCAACTGCAGCAACAGAGGAATCTCTCCGCTGTCTAAATAGGTTCCAAGGACAATGACCCCGCAAGAGGGCTGGACGCTTTCCAGACTGAGGATGCTCTGAAGAAAATCATTGTGAGGGACCACAGAGTAGATCATGGAGTAATTCAACTCAGAACAGCGGGTCTGGAGATAATTGATAATCTCGGCAAAAAAGGTGGTGCGAAAATTGTGGATGCCACTGGTATTAGGTTTAGAGACCGCTACCAAGCGGATGATGCTGCTTGAAAATGCCGCGCTTCGCTTGGGCAAAATGTACCCGTTTTCTTCCGCAGCTTTGATAATACGCTCTCGGGTAGCGCTGCTGACGCCGGCTTTTCCGTTCAAGGCAAGGGATACGGTGGCCGGCGAGGTATTGGTCAGTTTAGCAAGATCTTTGATCGTCATTGTCCCACTCCTAGATTTTGTCTTGTTGCTATTTTAGCAGATATGAATGGAAAATGCAATAAACAAATTTAAAAAATATGCAAAAGTTTAATAAAACTGATTGGTAAATTTGGAGGCTGGGGTGATTTGGACAGGTGAGGGAAAAGACGTTTTGCAAAAATTGTGACTATGAACAAATTTCTAATAAAATTTTATTGCAATTTAAAAGAATTACTTGTGGAAAACCGGTGTTTTGTGCATTAAAAATGTCAAAAATGGACGGAAAAGCGGATAAACAATCTGAATAAGACAAAATATAGTGCATAAAAAACATGGATGAAGTACAAAACATATGAGTATACCAGTATTTATTGTTGACAAAATGCGGCACTGGTGATAAACTTTCATCAAAATTATCAGATACGACAACAACGATTTTACTAAACATTTAATTAAAAGGACGGAGTGATCTCATGAGCGGAAATTTTAGAGATGAACTCGGAAAAGCGTTTATCGCGGCAGGTGAGCAGTTTCCCGAGTTGGTCGTTGTGACTGCGGATGTGTCAAAATCCACCAGAAGCATCGAGTTTAAGAAGCGGTGGCCGGAGCGGTTCTACTCCGTGGGCATTGCGGAGGCTGACGCGGTAAGCATCGCGGCAGGCATTGCTTCCTTTGGCCACCCGGTCATCTGGACGGCCTATGGTGTGTTCGCCACGGAGAAGCCCTTCGAGCAGATCCGGAATACCATCTGCTATCCTGAGATGAATGTGAAGATCATTGCCACCCACGGCGGTATCAGCGTGGGCGAGGACGGCGCTACCCATCAGGCCATCGAGGATATCGCCATCATGCGGGCACTGCCCAACATGAAGGTGATCGTGGCGGCAGACCCCGGTGAGGTGAAGGCGGCAGTGTTCGAGGCCATCCGCACTCCCGGTCCGGTGTATGTACGGTTGGGCCGCAGTGTCGGCGGTTATGTACATAAGGACCCCGATGCCGTAGAGCTGAAGCTGGGCCAGGCGGAGACGCTGCGGGACGGCACGGACGTGACCCTAGTGGGCGTCGGCGTCATGGTGGAGCAGAGCCTCATCGCGGCGGAAAAGCTGCAGGAGAAGGGTATCTCCGCCCGGGTCATCAACCTGCGGACGGTGAAGCCCATCGATGTAGATACGCTGACTAAGGCGGCAAAGGAGACGGGCGCTATCGTAACGGCAGAGGACCACAACTGCTTCGGGGGCATGTTCGGTGCCGTTTCCGAGGCGCTTGCGCTGACGGTCCCGGTGCCGGTGGAACGGGTCGCCCTGGAGGATACCTTCGGAGAATCCGGAAACGGTGCGCTGCTGCTGGAGAAGTACGGCTTGACAGCAGATCGGATCGTGGAAAAGGCAATAAACGTATTGGCGCGGAAGTGAGAGGGCGATAATATGCTGACAAATGAAAAACGTGAAGCGCTGCAGAGCATGGCGACGCAGCTGCGCAGAGATGTGATCGAGATGACCTATAAGGCGCAGAGCGGACACCCCGGCGGTTCCTGCTCTCTGGCGGATATTATGGCATACCTGTATTTCAACCGTATGCGGTAT
>CAVBAZ010000269.1:0-3417 GCA_963593515.1 Bacteroidaceae bacterium | reverse complement strand
CTGCTGCAGGAGGCCAATAACGACCTCGTCAAGCAGGCCAAGGCATGGGTGTGTTCGTGTTCGTGACCGCACATGGAAGAGCCCTCGCTTTCATTTTTTTCCTATTCTACCACGCAGCCGTGGGTAAGTCAAATGACAAATAACAGACATATTTACGAAATCTGTGCATTTTCTGTATAAAAAGCACAAATTTATTGACAAAAAATCTGCAATTATGTATAATTTTTTCGTAAAATACCGCTTTGTGTGTTATGCGGCGTTAAGGAGGAACACAATGAGGGATCTGAAGCATCTGATTTATTTTGAGAACCTGCTGCAGGAGGCCAATAACGACCTCGTCAAGCAGGCCAAGGACGAGGGGAAGCTGGCGCTGGGGTACACCTGCTACTTCATGCCGGAGGTACTGCTGGATCTGCCCGGCTGTTTCAGCGTGCGTCTGCGGGCGCCCCGCTGCACCTCGCCCGACATGGCGACCTATTACATGTCGTCCCGTACCTGCCACTGTGGCCGCAGCCTGCTGGAGCGGGCGCTGGAGGGCGGCTTCAACTTCCTGGACGCCCAGCTGGCTACCGAGACGTGTACCGTCACCTGCCGGTTCCAGGAGCATTTGCAGCGGATGCAGGACGTGATCCAAAATGAGCGCTTCAAGTGCTCCTTCATGGATGTGCCCTTTAAAAAGACCCAGAACTCCATCGACCACTACGAGGGCCAGCTGAAGGCCCATGTGCTGGACTTTCTGCGGGACAATTACGGCGTGGATACCTCCGACGAGGCGCTGCGCAAGACCATTGAGGAACACAACGAGGCCTGCCGTCTGGTGCAGGAGATCGGCGATTACCGCAAGCTGGATAACCCCACCATCACCGGCTATGAGTTCTCCGTCATCACGCTGGCTACCATGACATGTCCCAAGTACCTGATCATCGACAAGCTCCGCGAGACGGCGGAGGAGATGCGTACCCGCCAGCCTGACGCCAAGAAGGAGTTCCGCTGCAAGGTGGTGCTGGCCGGCAGCGAGAACGATGACCCTGATTTCATCAAGCTTATCGAGAGCTGCGGCGCCCGCGTGGTGGGTGACCGGTACTGCTATGGTGCGGCTGAGGCCCGCCAGCCCATCGAGATCAAGGACGGCGAGACGCCTCTGCGTGCCATCGCCCGCCACTATCTGCTGACCAGCCAGTGCACCCGCTTCATGGAGCAGAACGAGATGCGCCACCGCAAGCAGGTCATTGCCGACATGGCAAAGGAATACAAGGCCGACGGCATCATCATTGCCTCCAACAAGTTCTGCGAGTATTGGAGCTATGAGCGCGTTATCGACACGGTGGTGCTGCAGCGCGATTTCGGCTACCCCGTCTGCTCCATCGAGAAGGAGTATATCAATTCCGCCTCCGGTCAGCTCCGTACCCGCTTCCAGGCGTTTATCGAGAGCGTGGAGATCAAGAAGATCCAGGGAGGGAACAACTGATGAAAAAGATCGATCTGAAGGGCGCATTGGCCAAGGCCAAGAGCGTGGATTATAAGAAGCTGGCAAAGGATTTTTGGTACGGCAAGCCCCATGGCGAGCGCCGTCTGGGCGACCTGTACTGCGACAAGACCGGCCTTTACAAGCACCGTGAGTGGCGCGGCGTGAAGGACACCTTCTACTACTTCCATCATGTGTGGATGTATAACTACGGCATGATGGTGTACGACGTGATGCGCTACGGCGGTCTTATCACCTTTGCCAAAGGCTGCTGGCGCTACCGCTGGATGGGCCAGACCTATCTGCCCGTGCTCCACTGGTTCGACCGCGGTATGGAGGGCCTGCGGGGCGAAGCCCTGCGCGCCTGCCCGCTGCACTACCGCGCCATGACCAACGCCACCATCTATCAGTTCATGCAGATGTTCTCCAACGACCTGAACATCCAGAAGGGCAAGAAGGCCAAGGCCCGCCACGACAAGACCATGGCCCATGACGAGACCGTCTGGGGCGGCATCTTCTATCCCTTCAGCAAGGAGAACGAGAATGTTCCCCTGCAGATGATCCCCTATTTCGTCACCTGCCACGTCAACAACCACACCGTCCTCAACTACATCGACGCGGTGCAGTCCATCGGCCTGCCCGGCGACCCCTGCCCCATGTGTCAGGCGGAGGCGGGATTGTTCGTGCTGGACGATGTGCCCGATTATTACAAGGCCGTTATCACCTCCAACGAGGCCTGCGACGGCTCCGTGGCTACCTCCATTTTGCAGGACTGGCTGATGGACAAGCCCCTGTTCGCCATGCCGCAGCCCATGCAGTTTGATGATCCGCTGGTGCAGAAGCACTGCCAGAAGGAGATCGAGGAGGCTTGGAAGTTCATCGAGGAGCAGACCGGCACCAAGTTCGATTGGGATCAACTGGTGAAGAAGCTGGAGAGCCAGAACGAGCTGCAGCGCTTTGAGTGGGAGAAGTGGGACGTGGCCGCCAATACCAACTTCTATCCCATCAACGGCGTGTCTCAGGCGTTGTACCGTATCTATCAGTCCCAGTACGGCGATTTGCCCATCTGGCACGAGACCGATAAGAAGGTTCGCAAGATCCTGGAGAAGTGCGTGGAGAACCGCATCAACAACTTCCCGCTGACCCGCCACCGCGTGATCGCCTGGTCCTGCGCACCTCTGTACTATTCCAACTGGTGTACCTGGGCCTATAACTGCTGGGGCCTGAACACCATCATCAACATGGACTCCCTGATGTTCGACATGACCCTCCGCACCGACAGCTACGAGCATACGCTGGAGGATATGGCGACGTATCACGAGTGGGCCCCCATGCGGCGCATGGCCGTGGGCGGCATGCACCACATCTTTGAGCTGTGGGAGAATATGGAGCGGTTCCACTGCGACATGGTCATGATGTACGACCAGCTGCTGTGCAAGGGCATGCAGGGCGTTCACGGCCTGTTCGAGGACGAGTTCCGCGCCCGCAACATCCACGCCATCTGGATGCCCCACGCCCTGCCCGACAAGCGCAACGTCTCCCGCGCGGAGATCCGCACCATCATCAACGACTATATGACCACCGTCATGCACGAGGAACCGCTGGATCCCTCCCTGTTGGAGTTCGACGATTCCCAGAGCTGGTAAGAGGAGGAGAGGAACATGAAAAAACTGCTGAAAATTCTGGGCAAGCTGCTGCTGATCGGCGGCGGCATCTATGCGGCCCTGTTCGCCATCTTCTTCTTCGATCTGGATGGCAAAGCCCTGTTCTACGGCGTGGAGCCGTTCCTGTGCCGTCACTATGACCGCATGGAGCGCCGCGACCCGCTGAAGCAGGCTTATGACATGGAAAAGCCCCACTACGAATACAACAAGTAAAAAAGAGAGAGGGAAAAACGATGAAATATTTTGGCGGCTGCGACGTAGGCTCCACCTACACGAAGGCAGTAATTT
>CAVBAZ010000268.1:0-2441 GCA_963593515.1 Bacteroidaceae bacterium | reverse complement strand
ACACGCTTTTTCACCTGAGAAATGTCCGGATCACAGAGGAGCACATCGCCATTCGGTCCGGCTGGAAAACGTACCGCACGCTGGATTGGAAGTCCATCACCTTTTATGGGGTGATGCAGTGGGATGGCACAGCGTATCTGTTCTTTACCTCAGTCCCCAGAGAGGAGATCTGGCACTACATGCTGCGGTGCATCAGGCGAAAAAAGGGTAAGAAAGCGGTTGCTGTCTTACCGGTCGATGATGGCTCAGAGGAGCTGACCCGGCAGATGCTTCGCCAGTATCTCATGGATAAGGGAAAGCCAATGAATTTACGGATAGGTCTTATCCCCATCAATGACTGTCCGCCGGAAACGGTGCGGGAAGCTGCTCCCGCCATGTACCGGGATCGGTTTTACAGTCTTTGACCCATTCGGATATACTGCATTTGATACGAAAAAGACAGGCGGTCGATCGACCGCCTGTCTTTTTATATTGCTTTTGTTACAGTTCGCACTTGCCGCGCTTGAGGTACTGGCCCTTCACGTCGTTGACGACGCCGTTCTCCACGGCGGGCATACCCCGCAGGTACACAGCAGCAATGCTGCCGGAGGTCTGGAAGCCCTCGAAGGGGGTATAGTCGCAGCGGGACACCATGTCGTCGGCACGGAGGGTGTGATCCGCCGCCGGGTCGTATACCACGATATCGGCGTCCGCGCCGGGTGCGATGCAGCCCTTGCGGGGATAGAGACCGTACAGCTTGGCGGGATTCTCGCTGAGGGCGCGGCAGAAGGTGGGCAGGTCGATGCGGCCCGCCGCCACGCCGGTGGTATACACTACCTCGCCACGGGTCTCCACGCCGGGAAGGCCGCCGGGAATGGTGGTGAAGTCCCCCTGCCCCGCCAGCTTCTGCTGCGTGGTGAAGGAGCAGTGGTCGGTGGACACAGTGTTGACCCGACCCTCACGCAGACCGTCCCACAGCGCATCCTGATCCGCCTTTTTGCGGATGGGAGGAGAGCACACGAACTTGGCGGAGGACAGCCAGTCCTCCTGATAATACACGCTGTCGTCCAGCGCCAGATACTGGGGGCAGGTCTCGGAATACACCGTCTGGCCACGGTCACGGGCCTGATCGATCTCACTGAGGGCCGCGGCGTTGGTGGTATGGACGATGACCACGGGGGCCTCCGCCGCTTGGGCGATCCGCAGGATGCGGCCCACCGCTTCCGCTTCCAGATAGTCGGGGCGGGTCTGGGGATGGCAGGAGACGGTGTTCTCGCCCTTGGCCTTCTTCTCGGCCACCAGTGCGTCGATGACGCCGCTGTTCTCGCAGTGGACGCCGCAGATGCCGCCCCGTGCCTTCAGCGCCTTCAGGGCGCGGTACAGGTCGCCGTCCGGCAGCATCATGGCGGGATAGGTCATATACATCTTAAAAGAGGTGATGCCGGCGGCAAACATATCGTCCAACTCGCCCTCAATGCCCTCGTTCCAGTCGTCGATGGTCATGTGAAAACCGTAGTCACAGTGGCAGTTCGCCGCCTTCTTGTGCCACAGCTCCAAGCCGTAGGCCAGCGTTTCGCCCTTGTTGGGGCAGGCAAAGTCGATGACGGTGGTGGTGCCGCCACGCAGTGCGGAACGGCTGCCGCTCTCGAAATCGTCGGCGGTGGTGGTATTGCACACGTCCAGATCAAAGTGGGTGTGGGCGTCGATGAAGCCCGGCAGCAGCAGCTTGCCGGTCACGTCAACCACCTCCGCGTCAGGCGCGTCGATATGGGGCGCTACGGCCACGATCTTCTCGCCGTCCACCAGCACATCGGCCTCCACAACGGCGCTGCCGCTGACCACGCGGCCGCCGGTAAAGAGTCGTTTCATAGGAAAGTACCTCCTTGATTGCTTATTTTTCTCTATTATAGCACCACGCCCCCACCGGTGGTACAAAAATTTTTGTTTTTCAAAAATTTTTCGCTGAAAAAAGAGTGTATTCGGAAAATATCCTGTATAATAGAATGAGGAAAAATTTCGGCACAGCGCAGAAAGGAGGCCCTGCCATGTTTTCCCAGACATTTCTGGACGAGCTGATCGCCCGCAACGACATTGTGGACGTGGTGGGCTCCTATGTGTCGCTGACGCCCAAGGGCGGCAGCTATTGGGGCTGCTGTCCCTTCCACAATGAAAAAACGCCCTCCTTCCACGTTTTGCAGGACAAGCAGTTCTATCACTGCTTCGGCTGCAAGAAGGGCGGCGGCGTCATCAATTTCATCATGGAGATTGAGAATCTCTCCTATCCCGACGCCATCCGCTTTCTGGCCAAGCGGGTCAATATGGATGTTCCGGAGGATCGGGAATCCGCCGATGCCGACCGATTGCGCAAGCGGCTGCTGAACCTGAACCGGGATGCCGCGCGGTGGTACTACGACGTGCTGCAAAGCCCCGACGGCGCGGCGGTACGGGCGTATCTGGATAAG
>CAVBAZ010000267.1:0-2550 GCA_963593515.1 Bacteroidaceae bacterium | reverse complement strand
TAATGAAATAGCAAGGGGAAGGCTCATGCCTTCCCCTTGCGGATAAGGAGATGCTATATGGACACCAACAACAGTAACAAGATATATTTCGATTACCTTGAGAATCTGCGCCAATCCGGTGAGGCCAATATGTTTGGCGCTGCGTTATATCTCCAGCGGGAATTCCCAGAACTAAGACGGACCGAGGCCGCAAATGCCGTTCTGGTGGCATGGTTTCGCAGCTTTGAGGAGGATTTCACATGAGAAAAGCCTTTCGGACAATAGCGGACGTACTGCATTCCTCCATTGCGGAGCTTGCGGCACTTCGGAGAAAGCCGACACAGAAAATCGACCGGGTGATGCGCTCCAGCAAACTGGAAGACAGCATATACGCCGAGCTGCGTGAGGATGACACAGAAATGGATATGACAGAGAATGCCGCGGTGCAAAAGCTCAAATCTTTTCCCGCCCTCTCCCGCGATGCGTTTCAATCCCTGTATTCGCTGGCCCCGCGCAGAAACGACGCGGATATGCTCACCACTGCGGCACAGAAATTCAACGCGCCCATCCTCGATCATATTGTCCAGCAGGACGATTATCCCACGCTGAAAAACATCTGCGAAGGCCGCAGCCTACCCGCCTATGAAGCAGCGGCGGAGTTTACTGGCCGAGCCGCTGAGGAACTGGACGGACTGTTGTCTGAACTGGGTGGTGATAAAGGTGCGCTGAATACCCTCGAAAAGCTGGAAGCGGCGCGTGATACCGCGGCAGAGGAGCTCGCTGAGTTGCTTGACGCCCAAGCTACAGGAGAAACGACCGAGACGGATAAGCAGGCGCTGATAAATGCTGCCAATCGACTGGACAGCAAGCAGCGGCAGGTGGAGGCTGTATCTCAGATGTTGGACACGACCATGCTGCGCCAAACAGAGACGGTCGATCTTGCGGTATCCGCCGCTGTGCAGGCTGCCACAGAGCGGGCACAGGAAGTGCAGAGTATCATCGGTGCATGGAGCGATGAGCCCATGAATATGTGCCGTACACCTGAAAACCTTGCGCTGCTGGAAAAGGTACGCCAAAGCACGGCGCTAAAGGATATTTCCAAGTATCTGGGACGCTTCCGTGAGATCTTCGCGCAGGCCAAGAAAAACAGCTATGCCTATGGGCGGGGTGAAACCTACTCTCTGGAGCTGGGTAATAACCTGTCCCGTGCGCTGACCTCGGAGCTTGCCATGCTGGCCACGCCGGAGACTATCCCGCTGTTCCTGCGGAAGTATCAGCAAAAGCAGGTCAAACAGTATCGCCGACGTGAACCTGTCTATAAGGGCATGGGCGATATAATCTGCTGCCTGGATGAATCCAACTCTACCAAAGGCGAAACTGCGGCATGGGGTAAGGCGGTGGCCATGACCCTGCTGGAGATCGCCGCAGAGAGCCGCAGGAGTTTTGCACTGATCCATTTTGCCGGAAGCAGCAGTTGCCAGGTGGACATATTCCGTCCAGGCGAATACACGCTGGAGGATAAACTGACCGCTGCGGAAACATTCCTCGGCGGCGGCACCAACTTTGAACGCCCTATCCGTGAAGCGATCCATCTGATGGAGTCAGAAGGTTTTGAGAAAGCAGATGTGGTTTTCATCACAGATGGTGAATGTGAATTGTCCGATGCCTGTCGGCAGGAATTGCAGGCATCGCAGGTCGTGTATCATTTTACGGTAACAGGTATTTTGTTGGACAAAGGACGAGCTGGCATGGGTTTCAGCCTGGAGCCCTTTTGCCAGAAAATTTACCGAACCAGTGAGCTGACCGGTGATGGTATCATACAATCGGTGATAAGCTTGCGAGCATGAAAGGATTTAAACTATGCAAAGAGAACAATTTGAAAAACAGATTCGGCGTCTCTTACCGGAAGCAACGGACGAAGCCCTAGACGCATGGACGACGTATGCAAATGAACTAAGTGAGGACGATGTGGAACCAGAAGCTGAACTCTACAATAAAAGCTATGTGGAGCTGACTCTCATCAAGCAGCACTGCGGTGAGGAGATTGCAACACAGCTCTTCAACTATGGAACGCAGTTCACGTTCAACTACTTTGAATTACGTGGCGCTGCATCAAAACTGGTCAATGGCTGGACGCTGGAGAACATTGTGAAGGACACGGTCGAAAACGGCTGCGATGCCACGCCGGAGGAACACCAAGAGTTTTTAGAAGCGCTTCAGGTGTTTCAGGCGTCTGCTTCTTCCCGTGCGGAAAAGGGTCGTGAAATAGATAATAGCGCACGGCATTAATGACCGATGTTACAGAAAATAGGCTTGCCATCTTGCAGTGGTAAGCCTATTTTTTACGTCTTCCGTACACTACCACTTTTGCAATGGATGTTAGCGATCAAATAGGTCGATGTATTGCCAAAAAGATTAAGTTTTCTGTAACTAGAATAGACAAAGAATTGCGGCTAACCTCGAGTGAATCTGAATAGCTTATATACAGCTATGAAACTACACATCCTCTAAAGAAAGGTAAGCGTCAAATGAAAAAAACACAGAGGCAAGGGAAACCCACTGCCTCTGTGC
>CAVBAZ010000266.1:0-14664 GCA_963593515.1 Bacteroidaceae bacterium | reverse complement strand
TGATACCTGAAATATTAACTTTGAAACTTATTATACGAGGAGTGACCATATGAAAGAGCCTAAGGAAATGGCCCTGCTGGCGGCCAAAGCCCTCAGCGACAAGAAGGGGCGGGAAATTCAGGTGCTGGAGATCGGCGAGCTGACCACGCTGGCGGATTACTTTGTCATCGCCACCGGTTCCAGCAATACCCAGATCAACGCGCTGGTGGACAACGTGGAAAAGGTGATGCTGGAGGAAGCCGGTGAGCAGCCCCTGCACCGCGAGGGCTATCGCGGCGGCACATGGGTGCTGCTGGACTACGGCTGCATCGCCGTACACGTCTTTAATGCCGAAGCCCGTGAGTTTTACGGTCTGGAGCGCCTGTGGCGGGACGGCAAGCCCGTGGACGTCTCCGGCGTGGTAACGCCCAACGAATGAACCATAACGCAAAGAAGCGCCATCCGTAAGGATGGCGCTTCTTTGCGTTATTCGACAGAAGAAAGACGGCCGCTGTACTGGCGCTTCAGGAAGGTGAGAAACGCACGGGCGGCGGTATTGGCGGCGGGCAGTGTCTTGACAGCCGCGCCCAGACGGCGGGACACCGGCTTGTCCAGCGGAATGGCACGCACACGGCCCTCATAGCCCTCCAGAGAGAAGGCGGACAGCACCGACACGCCCAGACCGCCTGCCACCATAGAGAGGATGGCGCCGTCGTCCGACGCCGTTACCGTCAGGCGCGGCGCGTCCGGCGGCAGCAGCGGCTCGATATACTGTTCCGGGCTGGACAGAAACGGCTCTTGCAGCAGCCGTTCCAGCGAGATGGTCTCCTCCGACCACGGGAAGTCCGGCGGCACCACCGCGATCAGCGGTGCGTCTGTCAGCGGTGTCCAGTGGAAGCTCTTTGCGCAGGCCTCGTCCACCAGTGCTAGCTGGACCCTGTCCTGCTCCAGCGCTTCGGCCAGCTCATTGCCCTGCACCAGCACATCCACCTTGATCTCCGGATGCAGCTTGCGGAACTTGCTCAGCAGCTCCGGCAGACGGGCGCGAGCAATGCTGGCGAAGCAGCCGATGGTAAGGGCGCGGCCATACAGCTCGCCCTGCACCTGCGCTTCGCCGCGCAGCGCGTCGCAGGCGGCAATTACCTGATTGATATAGGGTAGCAGGTGCTGGCCCTCTTCCGACAGGCGGACGCCGTGGCTGCTGCGGGTCAGCAGCGTGCAGCCCAGCTCCGCCTCCAGCTTATTGACCAGATGGGTCATGGCGGATTGTGTATATCCCAGCTGCGCGGCGGCCTTGCCGAAGCTGCCGCATTGCACGGCGGTCAGCACGGCCCGCAGCTTGCTGTCATCCATAGGAACCTCGCTTTCTGCGATTTATACAAAAATACTTTCAAACAGTTATAAATATAGCACAAGAAAGCGGCCTCTTCAATGACAATTCTGTGAATTATCTGTCAATATTTTGGTAAAATTTGTAAAAATTGTGAGAGCCATAAGTCTTTTTCATGACCCGATGAATTACGCTCAATTCTCAAGTCATGAAAAAAATGTTACTCTATATGAGCGGAATGCATGACACTGTGTTGATTTCGCGGAAGAGGAAAGTGTAACGAGGAGAAAGGTATGAGTATGCAAAAGAAAAAAAGTGCAGTTCGGGACGTGATCGTCATCGGTTTCGCGCTGTTTTCCATGTTTTTCGGTGCGGGAAACGTGGTGTTCCCGCCGTATTTGGGCTTGGAAGCCGGCCCTGAGTGGATCACCGGCTTTGCCACCTACTTTGTGGCGGATATCGGTCTGGCGCTGCTGGGCATGTTCGCCCTGCTCCGCGTGGGCAGCAGCGAGGCTGTGCTGCACCGCGTAGGCCGTGTGCCTGCGGAGATCCTGATGTGTGCCATCATCTTGTGCATCGGCCCTATGGTGGCCATCCCCCGCACCTCCGCCAGCACCTATGAAATGGCCATCGCCCCCAACATCTCCGGTGTGTCTCCGGTGGTGTTCTCCGTGATCTTCTTCGCGGTGATCCTTGCGCTGTGCATCAAGGAATCCGCCGTGGTGGACATCGTGGGCAAGATCCTGACCCCGCTGCTGCTGGTGGGACTGTTTGCCATCATCATCAAGGGTGTCGTGACGCCGCTGGGCGATATCGCGGCCCTGCCCCAGATCAACAACGTGGCCGTCACCGGTATCAAGGCCGGTTACCAGACCATGGACGCGCTGGCGGCCCTGCCCTTCGGCATCATCGTATTGCAGAGCGCTGTCAGCAAGGGCTACTCCGGCAATAAGTCCAAGCTGCGCATCGTGGGCGGCTCTGCGCTGCTGGCAGGCGTGCTGCTGCTGGCGGTGTATATGGGCCTTGCCTATCTGGGCGCTACCGTTTCCACCCAGTATACCGGCGCCGAGATCGGCCGTGCCCAGCTGACCATGGTCATCGTCGAGGGTCTGATGGGCAAGGTAGGCATGGTATTGTTCGGTGTGGTCGTGGGTCTGGCCTGTGTGACCACCGCCGTGGCCCTGACCAGCTCCGCCGCCGCATATTTCGCAGAGCTGTGCCGCGGTAAGGTGCCCTATAAGGCGTTCGTGATCGCCATTTGTGTGTTCAGCGCCGTGGTGTCTAATCTGGGTCTGGATCGCATCGTGGCGGTGGCCTCCCCTGTGCTGGATGTGGTATATCCCCCCACGCTGGTGCTGATCTTCATTGCCCTGATTATCCCCCATGCCCCCGACCGCATCAGTCGCTGCGCCGTCATCGGTGCGCTGGTGACCAGCGTGCTGTGCACCCTGCACACCTATGGCGTGTCCCTGACCTTCGTGGAGTACCTGCCCCTGTACAGTCTGGGACTGGCATGGGTCGTTCCCGCCGTGGTGTTCGGCCTGATCGCCGCGCTGCCTAGTTTGTTTACCCGTTCCCGCTCCCGCTCGGGACAGACCTTCCACAGTCCCACCGAGGAGCATTGACAATAGCGGTAAAGCCGCCTCTCCTGAAAAGACACGCTGTACGTCAGTACAGCGTGTCTTTTTATGTCGGGTGATTTACAGGGCTTCGTAATGATAGCGCGGCTTGCCGGGACTCTTTTTGCCGTATTCGATGGCTTCCGTGGGACAGTAGCAGATGCAGGCCATGCAGTGGGTGCAGTTGCCGCCCCAGGCAGGCCGTCCGTTTTGCAGCGTGATGTTGTTCATGGGACAGCGCTCCGCGCACTGACCGCAGCCGACGCAGGCGTCCGAAGCGGTGAAGGCCTTCGCTTTGACGAAGAAAGAATAAAAGATGGGATTCACCGGACCGCTCATGAAGCGGTCGTAGAGGTTGTTGCGGGTGGGCGGGAATTGCTCTCCCGCCGCGATGGCGGCGATGGCACGGTCGATGTCCGGCTCTGCCTTGGACACGATTTGCCGGGCTTCCGAGGCCTGCGGGGCACCGAACATGGCGATATAGTTCTCCGGCATGATGATCTGCGCCGTGCCCATGCAGGTAAGTCCTTTTTCCTGACAGAGCGCGTGGTTGTACTTGCCGGCATTGCCGATCTCGCCGCCGCAGGTCATGACGAACCACGCCTGCTTTGCGCCGGTCAGCGTTGTGTTCAGCAGCCAGTCCCGCACGATCCGTGGGATCCGCCATGCGTAGGTGGGGGTGACGATGATGAGCCGTCCGCCGGTCTCCACAGGGGCGGTGTTGTTTGCCTTGATGCGGTCGTTCATGCTGCAAAGCGGCTCGTCCAGTGCGTCCGCCAAGCGCCGGGCCACATATTTGCTGTTGCCGGTGCCGGAAAAATACAGGATCATATCAATACCCCCTCGCAATGGTCGATCTCATGCTGGATGATCTCCGCCGTCCAGCCGGTAAAGGTCTTGAGCCGGGTCTGGAACTTCTCGTTCTGCCACTGTACCTTAATGGTCTGGAATCGCTTCGTTTTCCGGCGGCCGGTGAGAGACAGACAACCCTCCTCAGTCTCATAGGGGCGGTCGCACTTCACGATGATGGGGTTGAACATGACTTGATAGCTCCCGTTGTCATCAAAAGCAATGATGCGTTTGTTGACGCCGATCATGTTGGCGGCCATACCCACGCAGCCCTCCTTGTGAGCGGCCAGCGTGTCCAGCAGATCCTGCGCTGTGCCGAGATCGTCCGCCGTGGCTGGCTCGGCCTTCCGGGCCAAAAATGCTTCGTCCTTACAGATATCGCGGATCATCGGTTGTCCTCCTGCGTGGTGATTTTAACGCTTAATGCTATTATGATACCGCGGATAGAAGGAAAAAGCAACCTTCCGGGCAGAGATCATAGGAAAGTATTGTAGCCTTACGGTTTTATGGCGCTTTCATCTGCCGTGCGGCACGCTTAAAATTCTCGCAGGTTATGGCTGAAATTAGCATAGCTGGGCATTTTGTCAGATTTGTGAATTGCATTGCCGAAAATCAGGGGCCTTTTGTCATCATTCACACTTTACATTAGCGTGATAAAGTGGTAGAGTATTACCATACTAAAATAAAAGAAAGACGCCGACAAAAAAGGCGCCAACGAAAAGGAGAAAAGTAACATGAAAAAGTTTTTGGCAATGATGCTGGCGCTGGTGATGGCGCTGAGCCTGGTGGCCTGTGGTAATCAGGCGACCCCCGATGCAAACACTGACGACAACAGCGATACCCCCGCTGAGCTGACCTACGCTGTGGAAGCCGGCAGCGCCGGTGAGGAAGTGGCCAACGAGAAGGGCTGGAAAATCAACTCCGTTGGTTCTCAGGCAGACGCTCTGATGGAAGTGGATGCCGGCACCTCTGATGCCGCTATCATCGACCTGCTGATGGCCGGCGCCATGGTGGGCGAGGGCACCAGCTATCCCGACCTGAAGGTCACCGACCAGAAGCTGACCACCGAGCTGTACGGCGTTGGCTGCCGCAAGGGCAGCGACCTGGCCTCCTACATCAACAGTGTGCTGGCTGAGGCCTATGCCGACGGTACCATGCAGGAGATCGCAACCACTTACGGCGTGCAGGAGTCCCTGGTGGAGCAGACCGCCTCTGAGTTCGTGGCTTCCGAGTCTGACAGCGATGTGGCCTACATTCAGGGCAAGGGAAAGCTGATCGTTGGTATCACCGAGTTCGAGCCCATGGATTATAAGGATGCCAACGGCGAGTGGATCGGCTTTGACGCCGACATGGCCAAGCTGGTGGCCGAGAAGCTGGGCGTTGAGATCGAGTTCGTGGTCATTGACTGGGACATGAAAGTCAACGAGCTGGACAGCAAGAACATCGACGTGGTGTGGAACGGCATGACCCTGACCGAGGGCGTGATGGCAGCGATGGAGTGCTCCAACGCCTACTGCAACAACGCACAGGTGGTCATCACTAAGTAAGTTGCCAAGCGGCAAAAAGTATGCTATGATAGGTTTCCCATGGCAGAGGGCGGAACACGTCCTCTGCCTTTGGGCGGCTTTTAAAACGACGATTTCTGTTACTTTTCAGACCCCACTATACATTAAAGGAGTTTTTACATGTTCTGGACCGTCACCCTCTCGCTGCTTCAGGGTATGGGCGAGCTTTTGAAGATCTTTTTCCTGACGCTGCTGTTTTCTCTCCCGCTGGGTTTGTTGATCGCTTTTGCCCTGCGCAGCCGGTGTAAGCCGGTCAGCTGGCTGTTTAACGTGATCGTCTGGATCATCCGCGGCACGCCGCTGATGCTGCAGCTCATCATCATTTTCTACGGCCCCGGCAAGTGGTTCAACAACAACATCTGGGGCTACTTCTCTGACGGCCGCATGGCGGCCTGCGTGATCGCCTTTGTCATCAACTACGCCTGCTATTTTGCCGTGATCTACAAGGGAGGCATCGAGGGTGTGCCGGTAGGACAGCGGGAAGCTGGTCAGGTGCTGGGCATGACGAAGAGCCAGATATTCTTCAAGGTCACGCTGCTGCAAATGGTCAAGCGCATCGTACCTCCCATGTCCAACGAGATCATCACACTGGTGAAGGACACCTCCCTTGCCCGGATCATTGCCATCATGGAGCTGACCAAGATGGGCGAGAGCTTTATCAAGTCCAAGGGCATCACATGGCCACTGTTCTATACCGGCGTGTTCTATCTGGCCTTTGTGGGCATCCTGACGCTGCTGTTCAACTACATCGAGCGCAAGCTCAGCTACTTTAAGTAAGGAGGTATCACCATGGCGATCTTAAACGTAGAGCACATTGAAAAACACTTTGGCGATACCCCCGTGCTGAAGGACATCAGCTTCTCTCTGGAGGAGGGGCAGGCCCTCAGCATCATCGGCTCCTCCGGCAGCGGCAAGACCACGCTGCTGCGGTGCCTGAACTTTCTGGAGACGCCGGATCAGGGCGTGATCTCCGTGCGGGGTAAGACGC
Organism: Bacteroidaceae bacterium; assembly: GCA_963593515.1. Taxonomy (GTDB): domain Bacteria; phylum Bacillota; class Clostridia; order Oscillospirales; family Oscillospiraceae; genus Vescimonas. The sequence continues at coordinate 8,334 of CAVBAZ010000266.1, read as the reverse complement.
TGTTTGATGCCGCCGATCCTGCCACCCGCCGGGAGGCGGACATCCGCAAGAAGCGGCTGCACTTCGGCCTGGTGTTCCAGAGCTTCAACCTGTTCCCTCAGTATACAGCGCTGGAAAACGTGGTGCTGGCCCGGAAGCTGATGGCGAAAACGGAAAAGACCGGCGAGAGTGAAGCGGTCATTCTGGAGGAGGGCAAGGCGCTGCTGGAGAAGATGGGCCTTGCCGACCGGATGGGGAACTATCCCCATCAGCTCTCCGGTGGACAGCAGCAGCGGGTGGCCATTGCCCGCGCACTGGCCATGAAGCCGGATATCCTGTGCTTTGACGAGCCCACCTCCGCCCTTGACCCGGAGCTGACCGGCGAGGTGCTGAAGGTCATCCGCGGCCTTGCCCAGCAGCACACCACCATGATAATTGTCACTCATGAGATGGCCTTCGCCCGCGATGTGGCGGATCAGGTGATCTTCATGGACGGCGGCGTCATCGTGGAGCAGGGCCCTGCTCGTGAAGTCATCGACAATCCCAAGCAGGAGCGCACCCGCCACTTCCTGGCCCGGTACGCCGAGCAGTAAAAGAACGATCGACCGCTGCATAATAAGATAAACAAGAGAAACCGGCCCCATACAGGGCCGGTTTCTCTATGCGTGGCGGGACTGCTTTATGTGATCGCGGCCCTTACACAGAGCCGCCCCGTGTGATATGGCGGAGGATACCGCCAATACACAGAAGCCCTGTGACACAAGCCAGCGTTACAGTAACATAGGCCAGTGCGGAGAACTGGGGGATCAGGATACCAACAACGGTGCAGATAAGGCACAGCACCACGCCCGCGATGATCGGCAGCAGATTCTTCATGGCGATAACTCCTTTCAAAGTGTGAACGAATATTTCCTTCCTATCCTTTTATGTCTCTATTATATGCGAAAGAACGGTAAACATCATTACAGATCCGTTGCGCTTTGGTTACAGCTTTGGCTACAAAATGGTTACAAATGGGCAAGGGAATTTTTTCTTGTGTTTGGCTTTGGTATTTGCTATAATTATACTGTTATTGGTAATTTGGCAGAGTATGCCTTTTTCGATAGGAGTGACCCCTTTTTGAACTATTTGCAGAATCTTTGGAACGCGCTGGATCTGGGTTCGCTGCGGGACACGCTGCTGCGTGTGGCGGCGGTGCTGATCTGCCTGATCCTGCACGAGACCTGCCACGGTATCGCCGCGTTCTTTCTGGGAGACCCCACGGCAAAGCGGAACCACCGCCTGTCCCTGAATCCCCTGCGGCACATCGACTGGATCGGCCTTGCGGCCATGGTGCTGACCGGTGTGGGCTGGGCAAAGCCTGTACCGGTGAACCCCAACTACTTCAAGCATCCCAAGCAGGGCATGGCCATCACGGCGCTGGCCGGGCCGGTGTCCAATCTGCTGCTGGCCCTGTGGCTGCTGCTGGGCGCACGACTGATGTACACCCACGGGATGGAGACCGGCGAGATCAACGAGACGCTGTTTTACTTTCTGATGAACACGGCACTGATGTCCATTGGCCTCGGTGTGTTCAACCTGATCCCCATTCCGCCGCTGGATGGCTCCAAGGTGCTGGCGGTGCTGCTGCCGGACCGGCAGTATAACTGGCTGATGCGCTATGAGCGCTTCGGCATGCTGATTTTGATGGCGCTGGTATGCTTCGGCGCACTTTCTAACGTGCTGGATACCGCCATCGGCTGGGTGTTCCAGCTATTCTGCCGCATCGTCGGCTTTTATTGAGGTAAATACCATTGGATAATCCCATTTTCAAGCTGGAAAAGGTGGTGCAGGCCAAGGGCAGCGAACCGCTGGAGGATTTCGAGGGCCCGCTGGATCTGATCCTGTTCCTGCTGAGTAAAAATAAGATCGAGATACAGGATATCCCCATTTCCCTGATCCTTGACCAGTATTTGGAGTATCTGGAGCGGCGCAAGCAGATGGATCTGGAGGTAGCCAGCGAGTTCATTACCATGGCTGCCCACTTAATGTACATCAAGACCCGTATGCTGCTGAGCCTGGAGGACGAGGAAGCCCAGAGCGAGATGGATGCCCTGATCAAATCGCTGGAGGAGCGCCAGCGGGGCGATACCTACGCCCGCGTCAAGCTGCTGACGGAGCGGTTGGGCCCCATGGCGGAGTTCGGCCGGGATATCATGACCCGCAATCCCGAGGTGATGGAGCGGGGCAAGATCTACGAATACGACCAGCAGCCGGGGGATCTGATCATCGCCATGCAGGAGGTGTCGGACCGCCGGGGCCAGCTGGACAGCCAGCCGGACATGAAGCCCTTTGACGAGATCGTGCGGCGCGAGCCGTACTCCGTGGAGACCAAGGCGCGGGAGATTTTCCAGCGGCTCAAGACCGGCGGCATCACCCGTTTTCTGCTGCTGTTCCGGGGCAGCCGCAGCCGCAGCGAGATCGTGGCCACCTTTATGGCCGTGCTGGAGCTGTGCCGCAGCCGCATCATTCATCTGGCGTCCGGCGTCAACGACTGCACCGTGGAGTGCGACGGCGATATGCCCGACGACTGGCAGGGAGAGGTTTGAGGAAGGTAAGATATGGATACGCTTGAAATGAAAGAAGTGGAGGCCGCCATCGAGGGCATCCTGTTCGCCTCCGGCGAGCCGGTGGCGGTGGACCGCATCTGCATGGCCATGGATATGGATCGCCCTACGGTGGAGCTGGTTTTGCAGAAGCTGGCGGACTACTACGCCTATGAGCGCCGGGGTATGCGGCTTTTGAAGCTGGAGGACAGCTATCAGCTGTGCTCCGCGCCGGAGTACGGCGACATCATCCGCCGCGCCTTCGAGGTGCGCAAGCCCGCCAAGCTGAGCCAGCCGGCGCTGGAGGTGCTGACCATCATCGCCTACTATCAGCCTACCACAAGGGCCTATGTGGATCAGATCCGTGGCGTGGACAGCTCCTATACGGTGGGGCTGCTGCTGGATCGCCACCTGATCGAGGAGTGCGGACGGCTTCAGGTGCCGGGACGGCCCCGGCTGTACCGCACCACGCAGGCGTTCCTACGGGCATTCCACCTGCGGTCGCTGGACGACCTGCCGGAGATGCCCGGTATGGAGGGCGACGGCCAGTTGCGGCTGGATGAACAGGGGAACCTGTTGGAGGTGCCGGAGGGCATGACAGAGGAGAACTGACCCGCGTTTGCGGATCATTATTCCGAAAGGAGGAGAAGCCTTTGGTTGGATGGATCATTCTGGGTGTGATCGTGGCATTGATCGTGGTGCTGCTGTGTCTGCGCGTGGGCGTGACGGCCAGCTTCGGCGAGGAGCTGCGGGTCACGGCGCAGATCGGCCCGGCGACAGTGCAGATCATTCCACCGCCGGAGAAGAAGCCTGCAAAGGAAAAACCGAAGAAAGCGTCTGACAAGGCGGAGAAGAAGCCTAAGGAGAAGAAAAAGCCGGACATCCACCTGACGCTGGAGGATATCCGGGGTGGGCTGCACGCCGTGTGGCAGTCGATCCAGGGCGCGCTGCGCCGGGCGGGAAAGCGCATCCGCATCGACCCGCTGCGGCTGAGCTTCGTGTTCGGCGACGAGGATCCCGTCAATACGGCACAGTGGTACGGCTGGGCCAACAGCGCCATGTGGGCGGTGATGCCACGGCTGGAGGAAATGATACACATGCCCGACCCGCGTATCCACATGGAGATGGATTTCACCGCCGCGGAGACGAAGATCTCCGGCACCGTGGGCGCCAGCTACCGGATCGGCGACCTGCTGGCTATCGGCTTTGCCGCCCTCGGGCCGGTGCTGAAGTTCGGTATCCCCTTCCTGAAACGGCAGAAGGCATTCAAGAAGGCGGAGACCGCGAGACTGGCGGCGGAGCAGGCGGAACAGAAGAAGGACGGCGCGGCCGAAAAGGCGGCTTGAAATAAGCAAGCGACAAATATTGATATTATTGATATACAGAAAGGAACACGACCATGGAAATGAACGAAAAGAAGAACTCGATCACCGCTGTGATGGAAGCCTCTATGGCCAAGATCCGTGAGATGGTGGATTCCAACACCATCGTAGGCGAGCCTATCACCACCCCCGACGGCGTGACCCTGATCCCCGTGTCCCGGCTGAGCTTCGGCTTCGGCTGCGGCGGCGGTGACTACGGCAAGCAGCCCGATCAGATGGGCGCCGCTGCCGGCGCCGGCGTCCGCGTGGAGCCTATGGCGTTTCTGGTGGTCAAGGACGGCGTGACCCGTATGCTGCCGGTGGCCGCTCCCGCCATCACCACGGTGGATCGCGCCATCGAGCTGGTGCCGCAGGTGCTGGATCGCGTGGAGAATTTCATCGACCGCAAGAAGGCGGAGAAGGAAGAGTTCTAAACCTCGTAAAAGAATAAAAACTAAGGACGAGCCGCGCCCGCATAGGATGGTATCCGGGGTGATATCATGTGGAAGAGACTATGCGGGACGCTGCTGGCCCTTGGTTTGCTGCTGACGCTTCTGCCCTGCCGGGCGGAGGCGGTACAGCTTTCCGCCACAGCGGCCATCCTGATGGACGCCGACAGCGGAGAGGTGCTGTACGAAAAGGACGCGGCGCGGAGAATGCGGATCGCCAGCACCACCAAGATCATGACGGCGCTGGTGGTGCTGAAGCATGCCCGATTGACCGATACCATTACGGTAACGGGCGATCACATGGTGGAGGGCTCCTCCATGTATCTCAAGCCCGGCGAAACGGTGACGGTGGAGGAGCTGCTGTACGGCCTGCTGCTGTGCAGCGGCAACGACGCGGCGCTGGCGCTGGCGGATTGCTGCGGCGGTCTGGAAGCCTTTGTGGCCGCCATGAACGACAAGGCGGCGGCGCTGGGCATGACGGGCACCTCCTTTGCCAACCCCAACGGACTGGACGACGAGAAGCACTATTCCACCGCGCGGGATATGGCGGTGCTGGCGGCCTATGCGGCGAATGACCCCACGTTCCGGCGCATCTGCTCCACCCGTACGGCTACGGTGGGTGGCAGGACCATGACCAACCACAATAAGCTGCTCTCTCAGGTAGAGGGCTGCATCGGCATGAAGACTGGCTATACCAAGGCGGCGGGCCGAACACTGGTGTCCTGCGCGGAACGGCAGGGCCGCCGTCTGGTGGCGGTGACGCTGTGCGACGGCAACGATTGGGCTGACCACAAGGCCCTGTACGAAATGGGCTTTGCAGATAATACGGAGGAAACATGACGGAACGGCTGCAAAAACTGATCTCACGGGCCGGTATCTGCTCCCGGCGGGCGGCGGAGGAGTTGCTCGTGGCGGGACGGGTCACGGTCAACGGAGCGGCGGCGCAGCTGGGCGGCAAGGCCGATCCGGAGACGGACACCATCGCCATCGACGGAAAGCCGCTGACCTTTGCCGAACAGGCGGTGTACCTGATGCTGAATAAGCCACGGGGCTATGTGACCACCCTCAGCGACGAGCTGGGGCGGGCCACCGCCGCCGAATTGGTGGCGGACTGCGGCACGCGGGTGTTCCCCGTGGGACGGCTGGATAAGGACAGCGAGGGCCTGCTGCTGTTCACCAACGACGGCGCTCTGATGCAGGCTATGACCCACCCGAAGCATCAGGTGGATAAGGTATACGAGGTGACCGTCACCGGTGCGCTGGAGGGCGCGGCAGCGCGATTGGCCGCCGTGACCGCGCTGGAGGACGGCACGCCTGTGGTTCCGGCGCAGGTGGAAACGGTGTGGCAGAAGGGCGGACAGGCCATGCTGCGCGTCACCATCCATCAGGGAAAGAACCGCCAGATCCGCCGCATGTGCGCACAGATGGGGTTACAGGTGATGAGGCTGCGGCGCGTTGCCGAGGACGGACTGACGCTGGGCGACTTGAAAGCCGGACAGTGGCGGTATTTAACAGACGCGGAGATCTCCGCGCTAAAAGGAAGCGAGAAAATATGAAGCAGAGCGTATTACATACGATACGCGCCAGTATGGACGGCTTTTCCAAGGGACAGAAGCGGATCGCCGACTATATTCTGAACAACTATGACAAGGCGGCCTTTATGACTGCCGCCAGGCTGGGGCAGACGGCACAGGTCAGCGAATCCACGGTGGTGCGGTTCGCCGCCGAGCTGGGGTACAGCGGCTATCCCGCCATGCAGAAGGCATTGCAGGAGATCATCCGCGGCAAGCTGACCTCGGTGCAGCGTATCCAGGCATCGCAGGATCAGATGACCGGAGACGATATCCTGGCCGCTGTGATGCAGCGGGATATGGACAGCATCCATACCGCCATCGAGCAGATCGACCGGGGCGAGTTCCAGCGGGCGGTGGAGCTGCTGCTGAACGCCCAGCACATCTACATTCTGGGTGTGCGCTCCAGCTCGTTTCTGGCGGGCTATCTGAATTTCTATTTCCACCTGCTGTTCAAAAACGTGATCTATGTGCAGAACACGGCGGCAGGTGAAATTTACGAGCAGATGATCCACATCGGCCCCGGCGACGTGATGGTGGGCATCAGCTTCCCCCGCTACTCCAATATGGGCATCCACGCCATGCAGCTGGCCCATGACCGGGGTGCGGACGTGGTGGCCATCACCGACAGCCAGATGTCGCCCCTGTACCCGCTGGCCACTACGGCGCTGCTGGTGCGGTGCGAGGCGCTGTCCTATGTGGACTCGCTGGCCGCGCCGCTGAGCCTGATGAACGCGCTGATTTTGGCCGTCGGCCAGCAGAAGCGGGAAGAGGTGTCGCAGGTGTTTGCCGAGATGGAGCAGGTGTGGTCGAAATACAGTATTTTCGGGAAAGCGGAAGATGAATAAGGTAACGGTGATCGGCGGCGGCGCCGCCGGTCTGATGGCCGCTATCGCCGCCGCGGAAAGCGGCGCGCAGGTGTGCCTGATAGAGCCCAACGAGCGGTTGGGCAAAAAAGTCAATATCACGGGAAAGGGCCGCTGCAACGTCACCAACGACACGGATCTGGAGGGCCTGATGGCCCACATTCCCCGCAACGGCCGGTTCCTGTACAGCGCCCTGTCCCGGTTCACCAGCCGGGATACCATGGCGTTTTTTGAGGGCTGCGGTGTACCGCTGAAGGTGGAGCGGGGCGACCGGGTATTCCCGGTGTCCGACAGCGCCTTCGACATCACCGACGCGCTGAAGCGGAAGGTGAAGGCGCTGCATATCCGCTGGGCCCATGACCGGGCCGTGGCGGTGGAGACGGCGGAGGGCCATGTGACGGCGGTGACAGGGGAGAAGGAGACCTATCCTTCCGATGCGGTGATCGTCGCCACTGGCGGCGTGTCCTACCCCGGCACAGGCTCCACCGGAGACGGCTACAAAATGGCCGCCGCGCTGGGCCATACCATCGTGGAGCCCCGGGGCTCACTGGTGCCGCTGGTCAGCGATGACGACTGCTGCCGCCATATGCAGGGGCTGAGCCTGAAAAACGTGGAGCTGACGGCCTATAACCAGAAGAATAAGGCCGTGTTCCGGGAGTTCGGCGAGATGCTGTTTACCCACTTCGGCGTGTCCGGCCCGCTGGTGCTGTCGGCCAGCGCCCACCTGCGGAACTGGGAGAAGGAGCAGTACCGTCTCAGCATCGACCTGAAGCCGGCGCTGGACGAGCAGAAGCTGGAGACTCGTATCCTGCGGGATATCAGCGAAAGCCCCAACCGGGACGTGGAAAAGCTGCTGTGCGGTCTGGTGCCCCACAGCATGGCACCGGTGCTCTCCCGGCGGCTGGGCCTTCCGCCGACGTTGAAGGCCAATTCCCTGACAAAGGAGCAGCGGCGGGCGCTGATCCGGCTTTTGAAGCATTTTGAACTCAACGTGACCGGCGTGCGTCCGGTGGCGGAGGCCATCGTCACCGCCGGCGGCGTGAAGGTCAGCGAGGTGAAGCCCAACACCATGGAGTCCAAGCTGGTGGCGGGGCTGTATTTTGCCGGTGAGGTATTGGACGTGGACGCCTATACCGGCGGCTTTAATTTACAGATCGCGTGGGCAACGGGCCATCTGGCCGGTGTGTCCGCGGCGGAGCGGGAGTGAATCAGCATGGAAAGAATCTATTCTGTGGCGGTGGACGGGCCAAGCGGCGCGGGAAAAAGCACGCTGGCCAAGGCCATCGCGGCGGAGCTGCATATCTTATATGTGGACACCGGGGCCATCTACCGCACCATCGGCTGCTATGCCCGCCGTCAGGGGGTGGACGCCGCCGATACTCAGGCGGTGATCGGCCTGCTGCCCCAGGTGAAGATCGAAATGCGCTATGACGGTCAGGGCCTGCAGCACATGCTGCTGCACGGCGAGGATGTGACGCAGGAGATCCGCCTGCCGGAGATGTCGCTGTACGCCTCGGCGGTGT